>JAADGJ010000034.1 GCA_013152435.1 Chloroflexota bacterium
TTCTTCTCCAGTGGCACGCCGATCGCCTGGCCGTCGCCGTAGTCGGACAGGATGAAGCCGCCCGTCGGCGTGCTCCACTGCTCCAACAGCAGCCGGGCCTCCTCCCGGATCTCCTCCGGCCCCTTAAACGGCAGCGTCGCCTGGATGTCGCACAGGGACTCGAAGCAGATGCGACCCCGGAACCGCTGGCCGATCTCCTCGATGCCCAGAGCCCGGGGTTGCTGGAGATTGATCACGTCCAGTCCGATCTCGATCAGCGATTCGATGATCTCGTTGACCTTGCCGCATGTGTGCATCCACACGTGCCAGCCGTACCCGTGGGCGGCGTCGAAGATGCGCTTGTAGCGCGGCTTGAAGAACGCATCCCAGAACGCCGGGTTGATGAAGGTGGCCTTTTCCGTGCCCCAATCGTCCGTGAAGGAGAAGCCGTGGATCTGGCCGGGGAATCGGGAGGCGATGTTCTCCATGATCCTCAGGTCGATCTCGACGATGCGGTCGGCCAGCTGTTCCATGCGCGGCCGTTCCAGATAGAGATCGGCCAGCGTGTTCTCGAACCCGCGCAGGGCGTGCATGCGCTCGAACAGCAGCATGAAGATGCCGGTGATCACGTATTTCCCATCCGAGCCCTCGAATTTGGCCTCCATCCCCTCGTAGAAGCCGGGATCATCGGGATCGGGCCAGCGGTAGCGATCCCAGTCCGCCCAGTTCGCCAGGGGATGTCCCTTCACCTGACCCATGTTCGCCATGTCGGAGCGCACCCAAACGCATCCCCACTCGTCCACCGTCTCCTGTTGGGTGTGGTCTCCCGTGCCGATCTGATTCCAGCCGACCGGGTGGGTATCATCCAGGCCCAGCGTGGCGAACCGGAGGGGAAGGCGCTCGGGGAAATCGAACTCGATGGCTCGACGGACCACCTCGTAGGATGACATCGCCATCTCCTTCCCTCCTTTGGAGGATCGCTCGGATAAGCGGAGGACTCCTTTCCCTCCATCCATTCTATCCGGTTTGGGGACACTTGTCTATCTGGCTCGCTCATGCGATACTCGGTGGGGGAGGTCGCATCTTGTTCGATCCCGCGTTTGATGATACCCGCTGGACCTGGGATTGGCTCGACATCCCGCTGGTACAGGTGCCGCCCGGCCGTTACGCGAACGGATATCGGGTCCGCCGCGAATGGCTGACGGAGGCGATCATCTGCGGACGTCGGTATCGCCTGCCGCGCCCGCTGGACTGTCGTGGCCTGTACGATCCCTCCGGCGTCCTCTGGATGTCCGATACCCCGCAGGAACGCATGATGATGTACAACAACGCGCAGGCCTCGGCCGGGCATGTCCTGATCGGCGGGCTGGGGTTGGGCCTGTACCCCCAGTACGCGGCCGCGCGCGCGGCATCGATCACCGTCGTGGAGCGATCGCCGGATGTCGTCGCGATCGTGTGGCCGGTGATCGAGCCCGCCCTCACCCGGGCGATGGGAGGCGTTCGGCCTCGCGTCATCATCGCCGACGTGGCGCGCTTTTTGGAGGAGGCTCCCGCCTCCCGCTACGATACGATCTTTCTGGATACGTGGGAGGACCTGGATGCCATCCGCCTGCCGTGGATCAACCGGCTGCGGGATCAGGCGATGCGGCATCTGACGTCGAGCGGCCGGGTGCTGTTGTGGGGGTATGCCTGGATGGTGCGCATGTTCCAGGCGGCCTGCGCCGATCTGCTCCGTCAGCCGCCGGATGCCCGAGAGGCGTGGCTGGCCGATCACGCGGCCGGCAGGCCGGAGGTGATCGCGCTGTTGACCCCGGTGGTGGAGCGCTTCGCCGGGCAGGTGGTGTCTGATCTGGAGGCCGCCCTGGCGTGGTGTCGGACGTACATCGTGGACGCTCGGGCCTGATCTCCTCCCTCTCGCCTGCCTCGCGTCGTGGAGGTGATGCCAAGCGCCTCGTGAATGTGTTCCATCGCTTTCTCAACCTTTCTTGCGTCCCATCCCCTCCTTTTGTCCCATTGCTCGCGTAAAAATCTCATAAGAGAATGAACGTGCGGCTCACCTCGTTGATACGCGTTGCCCTTGGGGCCTGTTGGGTGATGCCGTAGGTCCTCCGATGCCCCTGGGCGTTACTTGCGTTAGGAGGGAAGCATGAGAGGGATGGGTAGCCGACGATGCCTTGTGTGGTTGTTGTTGGTGGGTATGCTGATGGCGGTCGGCGCGATCACGGTGACCGCTGCATCGCCTCCGTCCGTTGACCGGCCCACATCGTTGATGGGGCAGGTGATCGGCCTGACGGATTCGTACATGATCGTGCGGACGCCCGATGGCATCTCGCAGGAGGTACGCTTCTCGCCACGGTGGCGGGTGCTGACCTCCAGGGGATGGGGAACGGGCGATCTCGCCGTGGGCCAGTGGGTGCGGGCGCGTGTGCGTCCTCAGCCGGATGGGACGCTCGTGACGGCTTACGTGCGGGTGTTGAATCGTGTGCCGCGCTCGCAGGCGCCGACGGGGAAGGGGCAGACCCCTGAGCGGATGGGGGTGGAGCCCATGGCCGTGCAAGCGGCGCTTTGCGGCGGCGCTGGTGGTACCCAGCCCACCGGCGATTGGCCGATGCTTGGGTGGAGCCCCGAGCGCAACTTCTACAGCCCCACCGAGCAGCGGCTGGCGCCCCCGCTCTCGCCGGTATGGCAGCTCTACAATGGGAACTACTGGGTGCTCAATAACCCCGCCATCGTAAACGGCATCGCTTACACGGGCGGGTACGATGCCTTCTACGCGTTGGATCTGGCCTCTCAGACCGTTTTGTGGACGCAGGCTTTGCCGGCCGATAATGAACTCTCCTCGCCTGCCGTGGTCAACGGCGTGGTCTATTTCGGCGTGTGGACCGGCGATGTGTACGCGCTGAACGCCAGCACGGGGGCGATCCTCTGGCAGCACAACGTCGCCCCGTCGGATACCTCTCCGCAGATCTACTCACCGGCCGTAGTGGGCGGCGTGGTCTACGTGACCGTAGAGGCCTATCGGCCGGATCCGAACAACCCCTCCTTCACGCCCCATGTGCTTTCCGTGTACGCCCTGGACGCGGCCTCCGGCGCCGAGCTGTGGCACACGGATGTGGCCTCAGTGGACGGCTGGAGCGCCATCTCCGATCCTGTGGTGGTCAATGGCGTCGTCTATGTGGGCACGCGTGATCAGGGGACGTTCGCCCTGGACGCCAGCGATGGTAGCATCCTCTGGCACGCCCCCCATGTAGCCGGAGCCGTGCGTGCCAACGTCAACTTTGATGGCTATGTGATCGTGCACAACGGGCGGGTGGTGATCCCCTTTACCTTCGGGACCTATCCGAACCAGTGGGATGTGTTCTATGCGTATGATGCGGCCACGGGCCAACAGGTGTGGACGTATCAGCCGACCAACCCCGCCTATCGTTTCAACTCCGCCGCGTTGGCCTACAATGGCGTCATCTACGAATGGCTCATCGCCCCCGGCGATACCACTCAAAAGGACCTGGTGGCCATACGCGCCTCGGATGGGTATCAGCTCTGGCGTCGCCATTACGTGGACAACGGCGACGATGGTGGGTGGTGGTGGCAGTCGGCGGCCAACGGCGTGCTCTATCGCACCTCCGCCGCGCTGCTGTTGAAGGCGTTCGACATGACGGATGGCGCCGAGTTGAGCTCCTTCGACACCGGCACTTCCATCGAGGTCCCTGCCGCCATCGGCGCCGGACGGTTGGTGGTGCCGGATGAGACGGGCACGCTGTGGGTGTTCGGCGGGGAGACGGGGACCCTGGGCATCTGCGGGGCCGTGTTCTCGGACAACAACCTGAACGGCGTGCGGGACACCGGCGAGCCCGGGATTCCCAACGTGACGCTCAACCTCACCGGCACGGACGAGACGGGGAACACGGTCGCCCTGACCGTCACGACTGACAGCCGCGGTGAGTATGGCTTCCTCAACCTGACCCCCGGCACCTACACGGTACAGGAGATCGATCCCCCAGGCTATCGATCGGTCGCGGCCATCCCAGGCTCCACTGGCGGCGTCGCCGTGGATGCCAATACCATCGCCGATATCCCGCTCCCGGCCAATGCCTCCAGCGTGGATAACGACTTCGGCGACATCCAACCGGTCGATATCCTGGGCACCGTCTTTGAGGATCTGAACCTCAACGGCCAGTATGACGCGGGGGAGCCGCCTCTGGTGGGGATCACGGTGACCCTGACCGGTGGCGCCGAGCCGTTGGTGACCGTCACGGACGGCTCGGGCGCCTTCGCCTTCCTGGAGGTCCTCCCGGGCAGCTACGTGCTGCATGAGGAGAACCCGGCCGGATACTTCAGTACCACGACCGACGATCTGCCGGTCACGGCCATCTACCCGGGCCAGGTGTATGAGGGGAACAACTTCGGCGATGCGCGCTATGTCCAGGTCGGCGGCGTCGTCTTTGAGGACATGAGCCTGGATGGCGTGCGCGATGCGGGCGAGGTCGGCCTGGTGGGCGTGTCGGTGGTTCTCACGGGGACGGACTATGCCGGGCAGCCCGTGAACCTGCAGGCGGCCACGGGGAACGACGGGAGTTACCTGTTCGATCAGGTGCTGCCGGGCACCTATCAGGCGTTGGAGACCGACCCGGCCGACTACTTCAGCACTACGGAGAATAGCGTAGCGATCTCGGCCACCGTGCCCGGCGAGCTATATACGGCGGACTTCGGCGACGCGCCCTACGTCCACGTCTCGGGCACCGTGTTCGATGATCCCGATCTGGATGGCGTGCAGGGCTCCGGAGCCGGCCTGGCCGGCGTGCAGGTCGATCTGCGCGGCGCGGCGTATGATGGGCAGCTGGTCGGCTACACGGTGACCACCGGGCCCGATGGGACGTACGCGTTCCCGCCGCTGCTGCCGGGCGACTACAACGTGTTCGAGACGAACCCGGATGGGTACTTCAGCACGACGCCGGACACCGTGCCCGCGCCTGCGAGCGTGCCGGGCACCGCGCTGACCGTGGACTTCGGCGACGCCCGCTATGCGACGCTGAGCGGCGCCGTCTACTTCGATCGCGATCAGAATGGCGTGTGGGACGCGGGCGAGCCGCCTTTGCCCGGGCCGACGGTGACGCTTTCGGGCACGGACTACACCGGACAGCTCGTCTCCCAGTCGGCTGTGGCCCAGGCGAACGGCGACTTCTCCTTCGTCCAGCTCAAGCCGGGGACCTACACGCTGATCGAGACGGATCTGCCCGACTTCCTCAGCACGGCGGCCAACGTGGGGAGCGCGGGCGGGACGGCCGCGGACGCCAACACCATCGCGAACATCTCCCTGGCTGCCGGCGTGGACGCGATCGACTACCGATTCGGGGATGTGACGCCGCCGCCGGAGGTGACGGTCCAGAAGGACCTGGTGACGCCGGCGGATGGCGAGGCACGGCCCGGCGATGAGATCGTATTCCGGGTGGTCGTGACGAACACCGGCCCGACCACCCTGACTCAGATCCCCTTGCGGGACGAGTTCGGGGCTGGGCTGAGCTATCTCAGCGCGACGGTATCCCCCGATGTGGTCGGCGATGGTGTGCTGACCTGGGACGATCTCACGGCCGCGCTGGGGCGTGATCTGGCGCCCGGGGAGGGGGCCGTGGTTGAGATTCGCTTCCAGGCCCTCAATAGCGGCGCGGGCACGACGAGTTCCGATCCCTCCTGGCTGACCCCTGCCGCGGAGGCGTCCGAGAGCATCGACCCGGAGTGTGTGCTGAGCATCTACCTGAATCCCACGTGCGATGGGTGGTCGGTGGAGTTTGAGCGGACGGTGAGTGAGCCGATTCCGTGGCGGGTGAAGGTGGACGGCAGGGTGATCGCGGAGGGGACCACGCGTGGGGATGAGACGGTGAGCGGCACCTGGCCTGCGTGGGTGGACCTGTCGCAGCCGCATACCTTCCGAGCGGAGATCAAGGAGGGCTCCCGCTGGTATGGGAAGTCCACGCAGACGCCCATCTGCGAGAAGGAACGTCGGGTTCGCAACGTGGCGATCGTCACCGGCGCGCTGGATGAATGGGGTGTGACGGCACCGGAGGCCATGGATGACGCGTGGGTGAGCATCGAGAGCGAGCCACCGTCACCGCCGGAGGTGGAGGTTGAGAAAGAGCTGGTGACGCCGGCGGATGGCGAGGTGGAGCCCGGCGAAGAGGTCGTGTTCCGGGTGACGGTGAAGAACGAGGGTGAGAGCGCCCTGGTGACGATACCGTTGCGGGATGAGTACGAATCAGAGTGGTTGCGCTATGTGGATGCCTCGCCGGCGCCGGACGCCGTCTCCGATGATGGCGTGCTGACCTGGGCTGATCTCACGGCCGCGCTGGGGCGCGACCTGGCGCCCGGGGAGCAGGTGAGCATCGACGTTCGGTTCCAGGCGTTGGCCGGGGAGGATCCGTCGGGGATGTCGCCGGATCGCTCGGCCTTCGAGGCGGATGCGTCGGGGCAGACCGATCCAGAGTGCGTGTTCAAGATCTACCTGTACCCGCGATGCGATGGGTGGTCGGTGGAGTTTGAGCGGACGGTGAGTGAGCCGATTCCGTGGCGGGTGAAGGTGGACGGCACGGTGATTGCGGAGGGGACCACGCGTGGGGATGAGACGGTGAGCGGCACCTGGCCTGCGTGGGTGGACCTGTCGCAGCCGCACACCTTCCGGGCGGAGATCAAGGAGGGCTCCCGCTGGTATGGGGAGTCCGGCAAGACCCCCATCTGCAAGTTGCGCCATCGCACGCGCAACGCGGCGACCGTCGACGGCGCGGTGGACGAGTGGGCGCAGGTCGCCCCGAGCGCATCTGATGAGGCCTGGGTGACCATCCGCCTGGCGACGCCCTCTCCGCCCTCGTGCGAGGATCTCTCCCTCCACAGCCTGCGCTTTAAGGAGAGGGACCCGAGCCAGATCCTCGCCACCATTCGCAACGCCAGTTCCGTGCCGGCCCGGTTGGACCGGGTGACGTTCTACTGGCCCAGCCATCCCGTCTATCCTCGTATGCGGGTGGACTGGCTCAAGCTGAACAACAAGATCATCTGGGATGGGAGCAGCCGGAAGCATCCGCTCGAGGTGGAGCTGCATAGCTCGGCGCGGAAGCGCACTGTGGCGCCCGGCAAGGAGGCGAAATGGGTCGCGGATATCGACTACGGCCCCAAGCGGATGGACCAGGCCTTCCGCATCGAGCAGTTCGGCCTGGAGATCGCGGTGAACCTGAGTGGCATCCAGTGTAAGCTGGAGCTCCCGCCGGAGCCGCAACCTCCGGTCTCCTGCGAGGACTTCACCGTGACCGACCTGCGCTTCGATCCGGATCACGGAGATACCTTGCTGGCCACCGTGCGCAATGAGACCGGGGTGCCGATCCTGCTCAATCGCATCGTCTTCGACTGGCCAAAGCTCGAGGACTATCCCAAGATGCAGCTTGACTGGTTCAAGCTGCGGGGGAAGAAGATCTGGAACGGCAACAGCAAGAAGCATCCGACGGATGTGAAGCTCGTCGGCTCGCGGGCCAAGCGTGCGCTCGAGCCGGGCGAGGAGGCCACGTGGGCGGTGAACATCGATCACGGCCCCAGGCCGCTGGCCAGCTCCCTCCGCATCGAGCAGTTCGGCGTCACCATGTATGCGCAGGTGGGGGATTCTCAGTGTGTGGCATCTGTCGAGCCCACCGCCTCGCCGACGCCGGAACCTACGTCGACGCCAGAGCCGACAGACACACCGGAGCCGACGGATACACCGGAGCCCACGGACACACCGGAACCCACGTCGACTCCGGAGTTGACGCCGACGCCGACATCGATGCCCTCTATAGGTGGGCCACCGGTGGATGGGAACCCGGGCGATGTGGCGGGGGGCGATCAGATCTGCCTCTATCAGGCCGACGATCCCACCCATCAGCTGGCTCGCATTCAGTACATGCAGGTCGTTGCCAGCGATGGGACGCCGCAGCTTCACGTGGCCCTCATCCTCGACAAATCCTTTGTGGACAACACGTATGGGGCCAATTCGCTGGGGTACTATGACAAGAGAGGGCGTCCTAAGCAGCATAAATTCCGGCATCTCGTGGGCAGCGACCACGCACAGCTTTACTTCGAGGACGCCAACGGCCGGCGCGTGCTTGAGATCAAGGTCGACTACATCAGTCGCTCCGATGCCTTCCCGTCGGGATACGGTTCGCTGGGGGTGCTCGGGGGGGACGGCGGGGTGATCCTGGGGGATCCCGCGTGGGTCCTGGCCACCGGCACATCCCTCAGCTATAACTTCAACGAGTTGGGGTATGTGCTGACGCAGGACTCGCCGGCTACGGACGCGAACTATACGCCGAACCCCGCGTACCCGGATTGGATCTACGACGTGGTGTACGAGATGCGCATCGACATGGCGGCCTTTGGGCCGGCCGGGCTGGGGAATATCGGCATCGATCACGTGCACGCCTCACCCAGCAAGGCGGGGGTGAATTCCCTGCCCGTCGTGTCCGGCCCTTGTGTTCCATAAATGTGCCGCCGGTCGGGTTGGCCGTATGCAGCAGGAGGGGGGAGCCGAGGCTCCCCCCTTTGGCTATTCTCCAGTGGCCACTACCCAATATAGCGCCGCTTTACCTCGTCTGTTTGGGTCCGTATGTGATCGAAGGGCCCTCCTTCCGCTCCTCGATCACGCCCCGCAGGGGATCCAGCAGCACCATCTGTCCATCCTTCAGGCGGTCCAGCGCGTCGCCGACCCCGATCACGGCTGGCACACCCAGCTCTGTGGCCAGCAGCGCCCCGTGACATTCCAGATTCCCCTCCGCCAGGATCAGGCCTGCAGCCCGGCGCAGCAGCTCGATGAAGGTCCGATCCGTGCGGTGGGTGGCGATGATCTCGTTGGGTTCTACCCGGGTATCGGGTGGGAGCGGCGGCTCCAGCCGCCGAATGTGCCCGATCACAGAGTGGCTGCCGATCCCCTGACCGCGCGCCAGCACCCGGGCGATCTCCTGCACCTTCATGAGGTCGGTGGTGCCCGGGGCGCTGCCCGCCGATCCGGCCGTGACCACCACGGTGTCCCCCTCGTTGACGTATCCGTGCTCTCGGGCCGCCCGCACCGCGTCCGCGATCATGGCGTCCGTGCTCCTGGCGCGCATGGAGAACAACGGCTCCACGCCCCAGTACAACGTCAGCTGGCGTTGTGCGATGAGGCTGGGAGTGACCGCGACGATAGGGCAGGGCGGGCGGAATCGGGATAGGAGCCGGGCCGTGTAGCCGCTTGCCGTGGGGGCGATGATGGCTGCGGCCTTCAAGTTGATGGCCGTGTCCACGCTGGCGTGGGCTACCGCCTCGGCGACCACGCGCGGCCAGCGGGGCGCCCGGTTCACGGGGCGGAGGGCCTGTTCCGCCGCCTCCGCGATGCGGGCCATCGTTCGTACCGCCTCGATGGGGTATTTGCCGATGGCCGTCTCGCCGGACAGCATGATGGCGTCCGTGCCGTCCAGGATGGCGTTGGCCACATCGGAAGCCTCCGCCCGCGTGGGGCGTGGGTTACGGATCATGGAGTCCAGCATCTGGGTGGCCGTGATGACGGGCACGCCTGCCTGATTGCACTTGGCGATGATCTCCTTTTGGATCATGGGCACGGCCTCGGGCGAGGTCTCGATGCCCAGATCGCCGCGGGCTATCATGATCCCATCCGCCGCTTCGATGATGGCATCGATGTTCCGCACGGCCTCCGGCTTCTCGATCTTGGCGATCACGGGGATAGGGCGCGCCAGGTCGCTGAGAGCGACGATCATTTCCTTCAGGGTGCATACCTCATCGGCCGTGCGCACGAAGGACAGGGCGATCCAGTCCGCCTGATGGGCTACCGCGAATTTCAGATCTTCCTTGTCCTTCTCCGTGATGGCCGGGATGTCCAGCGGGACGTTGGGCAGGTTCATCCCCTTGTGGGATGTGAGCACGCCGCCGGTGATCACCTCGCATCTCACCTCATCCGCATCTATCTCACGCACGCGCAGCTCCAGGAGCCCGTCGTCGATGAGGATGCGATCGTCAGGGTGCACGGATCGCGGCAGCTCGGTGAATTGGACGGGGATGCGGCCGGGCTGTCCTATCTCCGGGGCGGTGGTGAGCACCACCGTGGTGCCCGGCTCCAGCCGTATGCCCCCGGGGGGCAATTCGCCCACGCGCAGCCGGGGGCCCTGTAGATCGACCAGGATGCCCACCGGGTGGCCGACCTTCTCCGCCGCGGCCCGGATACGGTGGATGTCCTCCTCATGGGAGGCCTGATCTCCGTGCGAGAAGTTGAGCCGGGCCACGTCCATGCCCGCTTCGATCAGCCGGACCAGGATCTCCGGGTCCCGGCTGGCCGGTCCGATGGTGCACACGATCTTCGTTCGCAACATGAGCCACCTCGTTGGACAATAGACGACCGGCAAATGACGAAGGACGAAAGAAAGGCTGTGGTCCTTCGTCTGTCGTCTATCGCCTCTTGTAGTGGATCTCTGAGAGCCCGCGCAGCCGGCCCGCGGCGGCCTCCGGCGTCAGATCGCGCTGGGGATTGGCCAGCATCTCGTATCCCACCATGAACTTGCGCACCGTGGCCGATCGCAACAGCGGCGGGTAGTAGTGGGCATGCAGATGCCACTCCGGATGGTCCCGGCCGTCGGTCGGTTGTTGATGGAATCCCATGCTATATGGGAAGGAGACCTCGAACAGGTTGTCGTAGCGGATGGTCAGCCGGCCGGATGATATTGGCCAGCCCGTCGCGCTCCTCGTCGGACAGTTCCGCCAGGGAGGGCACATGCCGTCGGGCGATCAGCAGCGTCTCGAACGGCCAGTTGGCCCAGAAGGGCACCAGGGCCACGAAATGCTCGTTAGCGCACACGATCCGCTCGTCCCGCTCCTCCTCCAGCGCGACGTAGTCGCACAGCAGGCAGCCCCCGCGCTCCTCCCGATAGGCGTCCAGTGAGGCCTGCTCCTTGCTGGGCTCCACCGGCATCGTCTCGTTGGCCCAGATCTGCCCGTGCGGATGGGGGTTGCTGCACCCCATCATGGCGCCCTTATTCTCGAAGATCTGGACGTAGTTGATCCACGGGTTGGCGCCCAGGCTCAGGTACTCCTCCGTCCAGACGTCCACAACCTTCCGGATATCTGCTTCCTCCATCTCCGGCAGGGTCAAATCGTGCCGGGGGGAGAAGCAGATGACGCGGCAGGTGCCCCGCTCGCTGCGGGCGATCAGCAGCCCCGACTCGTTCACCTCGCCCGGCGGCACGTCCGGCAGCAGCGCGGCGAAGTCGTTGGTGAAGACGAAGGTGCTGGTGTATTGTGGGTTGCGTACGCCCCCCGCCCGGGTGTTCCCGGGGCACAGGTAGCAGTTGGGATCGTATGCGGGCCGCTCATCGGGTGGCGGCTTCTCCACCTGGCCTTGCCAAGGTCGCTTAGTGCGATGCGGCGAGACCAGGATCCACTCGCGGGTCAGCGGGTTGAATCGTCGATGAGGATCGTCGTTCATGTTGAAGGCACGCATGGGGCTCTCGTCCTTGCATCCGGATGTGAATCCATTTCCTGTAGGGACGGGTCTCAGACCCGCCCCTACATCATCCCGTTTTCAAGGCGGCGATGATCTCAGCACGGGCGGCCGCGTAGTCGGCCGGGTCCAGCGAGTACAGCGCTTCCGGCGGCGTGTGGTCGACGTCGGCGAAGTCGGCCAGATCTTTGGCGCGCATCACGCGAGCGAAGGCTCGATCCAGCGCTTCGGCGACCGTCGGATCTTCAGACGCCCGCTCCCGGGCCATTGCGATCAGCTCGAAGTCCTGGATGCCGGCCAGCAACATCTCGGTGCGCAGGGTGCGCACCGGCCTGCCGTCGTGTCCGGGGTAGACGAAGAACATATCGCCCGTGCGCCATCGCGGGAAGCGGAAGCCAGGGCGTCTCCACGGATCCGCGGGCCAGCAGGTGAATGCCCAACGCAGGAACCCGTCCAGCTTTTGCCAGGCGGTGAACCAGCCCTGCACGCGCCCTTCGATGGAAGGGGACGTGACGAAGTTGTTCGGCCGTTCGGGCACGCAGCAGACGTACCAACAGAATCGGTCGCCGCGCTCCTGGACGATCTTCTGCAACCGCTGGCTGGTCTCGGCCTGCTCGCCCATGCCGTGCAGCACGGGTACCCAGTCGGCCACGTCGTCCAGGAACTCGTCCATGAACTCCATGTGATAGAAGGGGATCTTGATCTTGGCGCCCGGCAGGACCTCGTGCAGGAAGTCCACTCGCTGACGGAACAGCGCCACGTCGCTGGGCTCGTCGGCGGTGAAGCGGGTGATCTCCCACCAGCCGCGGGCTTTCAGATGGTCGCCCAGGGCGCTCAGGTATTGGCGCAGCTCATCCTGATGGCGCAGCCAGGTAATGCGGCCGCTGCCCTCGTCGTAGCAGGCCAGCCGGATGTTGTCCGGGTGATCGACCAAGGGGCGGCCGAACTCGTCCCCCCACGCGGCCAGCAGCCCAAGCACCTCGATCTCCTGGTCGATCCCCAGGCGCATGTACGTCTCCACATAGCGATCGAGGCGGGAGAAGTCGAAGCGCAGCGTGCCGTCCGGACGGCGATAGATCCCCACGATGTTGTACTCGTGCAGGTTCGAGGGGTAGTCCGTGTCGTGTCGGCAGTTCTGTCCCGCCCACGGGCTGTCGGAGGCGATGATGGTGATCGCCTTCTGGCCCAGGCGGGCCAGCTCGGTGGCGTAGCGCTCGATCAGCTCCCAATGCGTCTCGGACCAGAGGGGCACGCGATGGCCGCGGGCGATGCCGGTGGGGTGTTGCCAGAGATCCAGGTGATGGCGAAAGTCTCGTGGCTCGGGCAGTGCCAGCGGGACGAGGTCCAGCGTCACCTCCGCCCGGCCCACTACCTCCTCATCCTCAAAGTCCTCCGCTCGCAGCAAAGTGATGGGGAGGGTATAGCGGCCGGCGGGCGCGTCGGCCGGGAGGCGAAAGCTGAGCCAGAGCGCCTGGGACATCCCCGCGAGTACCTCGATGCTCTCCTGGTGTAGGAGTGGATCGGCGATCAGGAGCTTCCCGGTGTCCGCCGGGACCAGGCCTACCCAGTGGGTCGTCACCGCGTCCGGCCATGTGCTCCCATCCGGGCCGGTGAGCGGCCCCACGGCCACGCGCAGACGGGGTGTGGGCGTCCAGTGCAGCAGCGGGGCAGTGCCCCAGGTGGCGAGCACCGTCTCCTCCGGCTGAATCACCAGTTGGCAGGCCACGGTCTCGTTACGCAGCGCCTGCAGGGAGAAGGTATGGCGATCCCAGCTCAGCGACGTGGGGGCGTCGGAACGGTATTTGTAGGTGTCATACGTGAGCGTATAGCGAATTGTCACAATGCCTCCTTAAAGTTAACCTTCAGCTCCTGCTTCATAATGGCACACCTTCCTGCTCGATGGTAGATCGTAGAGAAGGTGGTATTTCCTCTCCCATGACCAGGCTAACCTCGATTCCCGGGTCGATGTCCAAAAGGAGGGAGACCACGCGATAGTACTCACGCGGATCAAGGCCCCACGCGGCTAGATCCACGTCGGAATGCATGTCGAAAGGGCCACCACGGGCTAGGGAGCCGAATAATATCACCTTGGTGGCGCCAAATTCCTCCTTTAACATCTCCGCCGCCTTGCGGGCGACGACCATGGCCCGCTCACGTCGTTCGGCGAGGGCTCGTTGCCTCTGAGCCCAACGCCGCCGGGCCCCCTCGCGATATTCGGCCCATTTCTCCGCCGTGATCTCGCTCATGATCTCAGGCCCTCACGCGTGCGCTTGAAAATCGGTCAAGACAAGAACGGCACGCTCTCCCATTTTATTGTAGGGGCGACGCATGCGTCGCCCCTACTACCTACCCGGTTTGGCTGCGCAGGCGCTGCTGAAGCTCGTTGAGCAGAACCAGCGCCTGCACGGGCGTCAGGTTGGCGATGTCCGCCTGGTATAGCTCTCGCAATGTGGCCACGATCACCTCGAGCGGGATAGGAGCATCCGGCGGGTGAGGCAACGAATCGATCAGGCTATCCGAGATGGCGCGAGCCGGTTGATAGGGGGCAGCCACCTCGCCGACCGAGGGTTTTCTCTCCTCTTCTCTCGCGGCATAGATCTCCCGCCCTCGCTCGGCCTCCTCGCCGGGCTCGTCAGATGTATGCCCCAGCTCTCGCGGCCCCATCGCCCCGTTGCGCTCCATCTCGGCCAGCACCGCCGCGGCCCGCTGGACGACGCGTTCGGGCAGCCCCGCCAGCTTGGCAACGTGGATCCCGAAGGAGCGCTCCGCGCCGCCAGATACCACCCGCCGCAGGAACACGATCCCATCGCCCTGCTCGGCCACGGCCATCGAGTAGTTGCGCACGGCGGGCAGGTGATCGGCCAGCGCCGTCAGCTCGTGGTAATGGGTGGCGAAGAGACAGCGGGCGCCCAGCGTGTTGTGGACGTCCTCCACCACGGCCCAGGCGAGACTCATGCCATCGTAGGTGGACGTGCCGCGCCCCACCTCGTCCAGGATGATGAGCGAGCGGGGTGTGGCATGCCGCAGGATGGCCGCCGTCTCGGCCATCTCCACCAGGAACGTCGATCGCCCCTGGGCGATGTCGTCGGTCGCGCCCACGCGGGCGAAGATGCGATCCACGACGCCGATGTGGGCACTTTGCGCGGGGACGAAGGACCCGATCTGGGCCATCAGGACGATGAGGGCGGCCTGCCGGATGTAGACCGACTTGCCGCTCATGTTGGGGCCGGTGAGGATGATCACCCGCTGGTTTTCGTCCAGATGCAGGTCGTTGGGCACGAAACGCTCGCCGTCCGGGAGCAGGTGCTCGACGACCGGATGGCGTCCCTCGCGAATGTCGATGACCTCCCCGTCATCCACGGTGGGCTTCACGTAATTGCCGCGCGCGGCGGCCTCGGCCAGCGCGGCCAGCACGTCCAGCTCGGCCAGGATGCGGGCGGAGTGGATCAACCGGGCGGTGTGCGTCGCCACCTCCCCGCGCACCTGGATGAACAGATCATACTCCCGATCCTTGATCCGGTCGCGGGTCAGCAGGATGTCCGCCTCCCGGGCCTTGAGCGTGGGCGTGACGAAGCGCTCAGCGTGGGTGATGGTCGCCTTGCGCTCGTATTCGGGGGGGACCTCGTTGGCGCGGCTGCGCGGCACCTCGATGAAGAAGCCGAAGATGTCGTTGTACCGGATACGCAGGGTCTTGATGCCGGTGCGCTCCCGTTCCTGCGCCTCCAGCTCCGTCAGCCAGGCCTCGGCCTCCTCCGCGTGCTGGCGCAGCGCGTCCAGATCGGAGTCGAAGCCATCGCGGATGAGGCCGCCATCGCGGACCAGGATAGGCGGCCTGTCCACGATCGCCTTACCGATCAGCTGGGCGACGTCCTGAAGCTCGTCCAGTTGATCCCGGAGGGCACGCAGTCGTGCCGCCTCCGCTCGCTCCAGGTGGCGGCGAATGGTCGGGATGCGCTCCAGGGCCCGACGCAGCGCCACCAGGTCCCGCGCGTTGGCGGACCCAAAGCCGACGCGCCCGGCCAGGCGCTCCACATCGTACAGGCCGTCCAGGGCGGCGCGCAGGTCGTGACGCAGCAGGGCGTCGTTCACCAATGCCTCCACCGCGTCCAGTCGCTCCTGGATGCGGTCTACGTCCAGTAGCGGCTGGGTGATCCACCGGCGCAGCAGCCGGGCGCCCATGGCGGTGAGCGTGTGATCGAGCACGCTGAAAAGGGAGCCGCGCGAGGAGCCGTCCCGCAGGTTGAGCGTGAGCTCCAGGTTACGGCGGGTGACCGAGTCCAGGGTCATGTGCTCGCCAGGGCGGTAGGTGCGCAGCTCGGCGATGTGAGCCAGGCCGGTGCCGCCGGAGAGCGCACCGGTGACGGGGATGTCCCCTAGCTGGCTATCGCGCAGGTAGGCGAGGATGGCGCCCGCGGCCGCCTGGGCCAGCGGCAGGTCATCGCAGCCGTATCCCTCCAGGGAGGCGACGCCAAAGTGGTCGAGCAGGGTCTGACGGCCGGCGATCGGCGTGCATCGCTCGTCGGCCAGGGGGGAGAGCCGGGCGGGGCCCAGGGCTCGCAGCCGGGCGGTGAACGGTTCGTCGGATGCCAGCGCGGCGGGGAGGACGATCTCGGCCGGCGCCAGGCGGGCTAGCTCCTCCTGAAGCGCCCCGAAGGCGTCGTCGCCGTCCAGTTGCGTGGTGATGAACTCCCCCGTCGAGAGGTCCAGCGCCGCCAGCCCGTAGCTCTCTCGCTCGCGAGCATCCCGGATCACCGCGGCCAGGTAGTTGTTGGCCTTCTCCTGTAGCAGCACGTCCTCGACCACGGTGCCGGGCGTGATGACCCGCACGACGTCTCGTCGCACCAGCCGTTTGACCCGGCGGGCGTCCTCGAGCTGCTCCACCAGGGCGATCTTGTGGCCGCGCTCGATCAGCCGGGCGATGTATCCGGTCACCGAGTGGTGGGGCACGCCGCACATGGGCAGGCGGACTTCCTTGGAGAAGGATCGGGAGGTGAGGACCAAATCTAGCTCACGAGCCGCGATCTTAGCGTCCTCATCGAACATCTCGTAGAAGTCGCCCAGCCGGAACATGACCAAGGCGTCCGGGAAGCGCGCCTTGATCTCCCGGTATTGGCGGAGCATGGGCGTGACTTTGGCCATAGCACCTGCCTGTTTCGCTCGGAGAATGCAAAGGGATGATAACACCGGGCGAGGAGATGGTCAACGTGGGAAAGCAGCCGGCAGCAGGAAGCCGGTAGCCGGTAGCGATCGAGGGTGAACTCGAATCCCCGGGGCGAGCGTGGGGCGGACATAGGGCTTTTCAGCGTTCTCACAGACCTTCGTAGGGGCAAGCCCTTGTGGCTGCCTTGGGTGCCCACAAGGGGTACCCCTACGGCTCGGTTGACGTCCTGCCATAGCCTCCTCATGAATAAGGAGGTGCCTCCCGCTCTCGGTAGTCCACCTACAAAACAGGAGGGATGGTGATGATAAAACAGTTTAAGATCATCGTTGAGAAACATCCTGATGGTTATGTCGCTTATCCGCTTGGATTGAAGGGGGTCGTTGTGGGCGAGGGGGATACATATGAAGAGGCATTGGCTGATGTGAAATCCGCTATTGCTTTTCACATTGAGACCTTTGGGGCCGAGGTGCTAGAGAGCGAGTCCTCCGTTTTGGAAGCTTTCGTCGCTGAGACGGAGGTTACCGTGTGATGGCCAGGTCCCCTGTGGATGCTCCTCTCCGTCAAGTGGTTAGGGCATTGGAATGTCTAGGGTTTCACGTTGTGAGAGAGGGGAACCATCGACGGATAAAGGGATCCACATTGCGCACGATTTCTAAACCAGGCGGGGATCTCCCGAGAGGAGTTTTTGAGGGCTTACGAGAAATGAGACTCAAAAACCCGGCTTCTTGAAGAAGTCGGGTTTTTGATATGTCGCTTTTATCGCCATTGGCTGCCTGCTGTCGGCTACCAGCTAACGGCTATCGAGTGGCCCAGAGCATGCCGCGCTGCACGATGGTTCGGGCTTCGGGCACGTCGAAGTCGCTGGCTACATGGCCCAGAGAGCAGTAGAAGACCTTCCCCTGCCCCCAGCGTCGCTTCCACGCCACCGGCATGACGACCCCTTCAATCCACGGCAGGATATCCCCTCGGAAGGTCGTCGTCGCCAGCACCTCGTTGGAAGGGTCTACATGCATGTAGTACTGCTCGGAATGCATCTGAAAGTCCTGTAGTCCGGCCACGATGGGATCATCCGGCCTGGTGATGTTCACCTCGTAGTCGATGACGCCGCCCGGATGGGCGACCCACTGCCCGCCGACCATGAACTGGTAGTCCGGGTTGTTTCGGAACGAGTCTCCCGCGCCGCCGTGCCAGCCGGCGAACCCCACCCCGCTAGCGACGGCGTTCAAAAGCCCCTGCTCCTGCTCTCGGGTGATCGTGCCCATCGTCCAGACCTGCACGATCAGATCCAGCGATTTCATCTTGGCTTCGTCGAGGTACACGTCCAACGTGTCGGCGATCTCCACCTCATACCCCTGGTCTCGCAGCCAGGGCGCGAAGATGTCCACACATTGCTTGGGCTCGTGCCCCTCCCATCCTCCCCAGACGAACAGGGCTGACTTCATCTTCTCGTCTCCTCTGTGGTGCGCGTCTCGGACGCCTGTCTTCACGTGACCAGTTCCGCGGGCAGGTGATCGATCCGGTTGATGTAGCGGATGTCCAGATGCCCGTCCTTCCAAAAGTCGATGCGGGTGATCGCCGTGTTGTGATGATGGTAGAAAACGTGGCGGCCGGGCAGTTGGTTGAACAGCGCTTTGAGCAACGCGTCGATGAAGCCGCCGTGAGAGATCATGACGATACGCTCGTCGTCGGCGGCCCTCGCGTGGAGCGCGTGGGCGACCCGGATTGCCCGCGCCTGGCAGGCCGGCCAATCCTCTCGGCCGCCTTTCCACCATCCCTCCCCGGTCAGCGCCTCCGGCAGCACGTAGTGGGGAAAGTCCGCCAGGATCTCCTCTCGGGTCATCCCGGGGTATCCCACGATGCCGCCGTCCTCCCCGTGATCCAGGTAAATGCCACCGCGCTCGTGGATCTCGATCCAGACCTCAGGGGCGAGGCCGAGGGCGTCCCCGATGGGGCGGGCCGTCTGCAATGCGCGACGCATGGGACTGCAATACAGCTTCGTGATGGGGAGATTCACGGGCGAACCGGGGTGATCGAGCACGGTTTCCGTGAGATAGCGGGCGAGGAACTCTGTTTGTCTGACTCCGACTTCCGTGAGGGGCGGATCACAGCTTCGCTCCCTCAGATCGGCCAACGCGTTGTTGGTCGATTGACCGTGGCGGATGATGTAAAGCTCCATTGGCTCTCGGTCTGTTCTCCTGCGGGTGTGATTTGTAAGATCGAGGATCACCCACTGGACGATGATCCTCGATCCTATGTGACGAGCCCGTTAGCCCAGTTCCGATTGGATGGTCAGAGCCTGGCCGGCGGTAAGCTCCAGCGGCTCCGAGAAGACGATCACGATGGTCCCATCCTCCTGGGTAAACGAGATGGGGATTGCGTGATCTTCCTTCATGGCCGTTATCGATTGTACCACATGTTGCGTATGCAGGCACAGGATTTTGATCATCAATGAGCCATGGGCCAATTGAAGGATATCCGTCTGAACGCCCTCGTGGATGTTTTGTGTGAACGTGCCCCACCCGTCGCGGGCGACGAAGGGCGCCCGGAAGTCCTCCGGCGTGATGATGGGAGCGAACCCGATCTCGGCTGCGCCCGCGTCGTATCGATATCCCGACGCGGCCTCCAGCAACGCCCACGAGGCCATGGCCCGCACGTAATGGTCGCCGCACTCGATGTCGTTCCACGGGTTCTGCTTGCGGCCGTCGTAGCGGGCGCGCGTGGCCTCCACGATGCGCAGAGCCTCCTCGACTCCCCCTTCGTACAGCAGCAGTCCCGCCACCTCGTACTCGATCCCGGTCCACACCTCATCCGAGTAGAGGGTCGGGACCTCCGGCCGGCCGCCCTTGGGCCAGGTGCAGTTCAGCAAACCCTGATCGTCCTCAGTGACGAAGACGCGCGGCCGTTGCACGTGGTCGCGGAAGTGCTCCCGGAAGTTGTAGCGGAAGATGGACCGAGCCGCCTGTCGCACATGTTCCGGATCCAGCACGTGGCCCAGTCCCAGGATGTGTGCCCACCACTGCCCCAGCAACTGATCTGAGTGGCAGCCAAGGCCCCAGTTCTGCTCCGGATACCTCTCCAGGTCCACGTCCTGGATGTAGTACTCACCGTTCCACAGCCGATCGTCCAAAGCCTCCCGACCGCGCTCATAGACCGCGCGGCACTCGACGGCCAGGTCTTCCTCCCCCTGCAGGCGGGCCATGGCCTCCACGGCCCGCAGCGCGGCCAGGTAGAGCGTGCCGATGAACGTGTTGGCGCCATAGATGGAGATGTCGTACGTGTTGGGCTGCTCGCCCTCGATGACGCCGCTCCGGTCTGGGTCGTGCTGAGTCCAGACGTAGTGCAGCGCCCGCTTCACGGAGGGCCAGACGTGCACCAGCCAGTCCGCGTCGCCGCATGCTCGATACTCGCGATACGTCTTCAGGATGGCGCCCAGCAGCCCGTCCAGAGCCGGATGGGCCGGGCCGCCGATCTCGCGATCCCAGACGCGTGGCAGGTACGTGGGGAGCAGCACCCGATGCGGCAGATAGCCCGACGGGTGTTGCTGGATATCCCATTCCGTCTCGCGCATGGTGCGCTCCAGCGCTGGGAACAGCCGGGCCAACGCCATCTCGTAGTTCCAGACGTGGGTGCAGTTCAGCGGGCAGCAGCCGCCGATGGGCTCGTGATGGGACGTGGAGGCGCCGTGGCATCCCTCGAACCCGAAGAAGCGGCCGTCCTCCGCCCAGAAGCAGGTCGGAGAGCGGATAATGCTCATTTGAGATGTGACCGCGTCGATGAGCGCGTAGGGGAGCGTCGTGTCGTAGAACGTGTCACGGGCCGATCGCGTCTGTTCGACCAACCGATTCAGGTTGTCCCGGACGTATTCCGCCACGTCCAATGCTGACCGGAACCAGTTGTTGTACTGGTTGCCCAGCCAGAACTTGCTCTTCTCATCGTCGAAGTTGAAGAACTGGCGTTGGGACCAGTTGACGTAGCGATTGGGGAAGTACCATGTGATAAGGAACGTCACGGTGCGGGATTCGCCTGGGGCGAGCGCACAGCCAGCGCGCCGTTCCAGGTGCGACCGATCGCGCTGGGCGTGCTGTCGGCCGCGTTACTCAGCCGGCCGTCGGAGCTGAAGTCGGCCCACAGGGCGTCTAGGTCATCCCACTGGGTCAGGTAGGTCGTATCCGGAGTCAGGGCCGCCAGCGCCATGCTACCGTAGCCGTCGTCGTCCTCGGGTAGGCGGTTCGTCTGCATATGGATGGCGGTCATGTCGCGTAGCTGGACCAGCGTGTTGAAGTTGCCGCCGTAGAGGAAGCATTCGTTGTCGAAGATCGGCGTGACCCCGTGCCGACCGCGTTCTGGAGCGTGGCGGCCACGGAGGCCAGCATCACCTCGTCAGTTGGATTCGTCACCGTGATGTGGAAGAGGATGGCGGGGAGGCCGGAGTCTTTCGCGTTGAGTGGGATAAAGGGGCTGAACGCCTCCATGCTGACCTCGAGTGGCAGCGCCGGATCGTGATATCTCAGCTCGGCGATGGGATATTCGCCGATGAACTCGGTGCCCTCGACGCCCGGGAGTTGTCGCAACAACTTCCGATGCGCCAGGGGCACTAGATGATCGTTGGACGTCGGCGGCGGCGCTGGACCTTCGACATCATACAGCGCGTCGGATTGGAGTACATGGGCGGTCGGCTCCTCGGGCGGGCGGGCTCGCCGCGCCCATGCGGCGAAGAAGGAGTGGGGAACGCACGCCAGGTGGTTCACCTGATTGTGGATCTGCCACTGGCGCAGGGAGCCGTCGCCACACAGGGCGATGGTGCCGGTGCCGATGCCGCCCAGAGGCATGGCGATGGCGCGCAGGGATTCGCCTCGATAGATCTTGCGTTGGCGCGAGACGGATATGGCCATAGAATTTCCTCCTCCTTATGGGGATGGATCACGTTTCGTCGGGTAGCGGCGATTCATGAATCGCCGCTACCTAGGCCGATGCGCACGGTCAGGGATTGGCCTGCCGAGACCTGGGTCGGCCGCGAGAGAGCGATCTCGACGGATCTCCCCTCCTGCGCGACCTCGATCGCGACCGGCTGGCAGGCTATCTCCACCCCCGCTGTGCTTACCCTCTTCCCCTGGGAGATCTCGTACCGCATGGCTCGCACGGGGAGCCTGCCTGCCAGGACCTCCCATCTCACGACCTGCTCGGCTCCCCGGGTCGTCTGGGTGACGGTCCCCCAGCCGAACGGGGTCGTCCAGATGGATCGGAAAGACTCCGGCTTCCAGCGCGGCGCGAGTTCCAACGATCCCGACACGGCGGAGTAGTGGAACCCGCCGAGCGCCAACAGGGCTGCCCAGCTCGCCATGGCGCGGGCGTAGTGATGGCCGCACTCCTGCTCGTTCCAGGGGTTACGTCGGTGGCCATCGAATCGCGCCCGTATGGCGTCGATCACGGCGAGACCCTCTTCTACCAGCCCCTCGTAGATCATGTGCGCCGCGGCCTGGTACTCGAAGCCGGTCATCACCTCGCTGAAGTACGGGAACGGCACCCCGGGGCGGTCGCCGTGGGGCCAGGTGCAGATGAGCAAGGCGCCCTCGTCCGCGAGCGCGAAGGTGCGCATGACGTTCCAGTGATCGTAGAGATCGCGGCGGAAATTGTATCGGAACAGGGACTGCAGCGCGGCCTTCACGTTCTCCGGCTTCAGCAGGTACCCCAACCCCACGACATGAGCCATATATTGCCCCACCAGCTGGTCGATGAGACAGCCGTTGCCCAATTGGAAATCCGGGTCGGCCAGATCCGTCTCCCCCATACCGACGCGCAGCTCCGGGCGCGTCTCGTCCAGGCTGGCGGGCGTGCGGATCTGCTGGACGTAGTACTCGCCGTTGAAGAGGTGCTCATCGATCCATGCGCTGCCCTGCTCGAAGAGCTGACGGCACCGTCGAGCGAACTCCGTGTCTCCAACCGCTTTGGCCATCTCCTCTGCCGCTCGCAGAGCGCCTAGATACCAGATCCCCGTCAGCGGATTGGGGCCGAAGAACTCGACGTCATAGGTGTTGTGCTGGACGCCCTCCATGATGCCGTCCTGATCGGCGTCCCATCCACCCGGCAGCCAGCAATAGCGGATCAGGGATCGGATGGTCGGCCAGTGGCAGGACAGGAAATCGGCGTCCCCGCTGAGCTGCCATTCCCGATAGCACTTCATCACCACGCCCATCTGTCCGTCCGCGGCCGCGTGGGCCCAGGGCTCCCCGCCCAGAGGCAGGCGCAGACGGAAGCAGTTCATCCCACTCTCCAATGTCCCGTGCTCAAGCTCCAGCTCGCGCATGTTGCGGGCCAGCTCGGGGAAGACGAAGGCGGTTGCCTGTTCGTAGTTCCACACGTGGGTGCATGAGCCGAAGCAGCATCCCTCGCCGTCACAGCATCCCTCGAACCCGAAGAAGTTCCCGTCCGCCGTGCGGAAGCAAGTTTGGGTGCGCAGGGTGGAGAGGTTGTTGAGCGCCGCCTCCTTGACCGACTGGGGCAGGTCGGTGGAGACGAACGCGCGCACGAAGCGCAGGCTCTCCTCTTCCAGTTGCGGAAGTTGCGGCGTCACCTGCAGGGCCACATCCCAGGCATCGGCGTAGCGCTTGGCGCACTCGTTCCCGATCCAGCCGCCGCCCTCATCCAATGTGTTCCATCCGCAGCCGGCCGCCGTGCGATGGGGGAAGTGCCAGCACAGCAGGAAGGTGATCGCCGTCCGGCTCTTGGGCTCCACCCAGGTGGTCACCCCCAGCGAGCCGATCTGCCCCTCCCCTTTCGGGCTAGGGGGAACGTCCTCCGGGTCATCGAAGCGGCCGTCCGTGCTGAAATCGTCCCAGAAGGTGAGCAAGTGGCGATTCCAGTGGGTGGGGCCCCAGGTGCGCCGCCATGATGCCTCCTCGGCCAGCACGACGAGCGCCATGGTCCCATCCTGGGGCGTGCGCGGCGGCACGCGTTCAGAGCGCATGAGTAACCCACAGAGCGAAGTGCCGTCGTTGGCTGTTCCCCGGCGTACCTCGTTGACGTTGCCGCCCAGCAGGCTGCCCAGCGCCCCGGGCGCGACCGTCGGGCCGGTTCCGCAGGAGCAATCCTCCATGCCGATGAAATTCAGCAGGCTGCCTGCCACGCTGGCCTGCACGGGGTGGTCGCTTGGGTTCACCAGCACGTATCGAAGCACGGCGACGGGCAGGCTCGAGCGATCGGCATCCAGCGGGATCAACGGGTTGAAGGCCTCGAGGTGGACGGTCAGGGGGACGTCCGGGTCGCTGAGCGTGTATCGAGCGAAGGGATAGGCCGCGTCCAGGGCCACATGGCGCATCCTGGGCAGCCCCGCCGTGGGATTCCCGACGCCGAAGCTGCCGCTGTATGGCGGCTGGAGCACCCCTTCGAGCGCTCTCGTCACCGCGGGGCCTCCTTCCGCCTGGGCGCGCAGCGCGAAGAACGTGTAAGGCGGCGTGAGCCCCTTGGCCGGGCGGTTGAAGATCTCGAAATCGCGTAGCTCGGCGCGTCCCCCCAGTGAGATCGTTCCCGTGCCTATGCCGCCCAGGGGGAAAGCGATCTCCCGGAGCGTTTCTCCTTCATAATGGGTCAGTACCGGCCAGATCGTGGAGGGATCGGACATTGTGGTTTCCTCGCCGTGTAGGTATGGAGCCTATCGGCCTCTTGTCTCCTCATCGGCCTGGGCCATCTCCTCATCCACGACCATTCGGCAATTGTTGACGATGAAGATGCCCCATACGGCCGGGAGGATGAAAAGAAGCCCGGGGCTGATGTAGAAGACGGCGAAGGCGAACAGGACGCCCATCGCGAGCAGGCCAAGCGAGTTGTGGATGTGACGGCTTGCCAGGATCAACGCGCTGCGAAGGGCCGTGTATAAGTCCGCGTCATATAACGCGATCACAGGAAAGGCGTAGAGGTAGAGCGTCGTGAGAATGATCAAGGCGGATGCATCCGCGGCCAGCCCCAGCCAGGCTATCAATGGCACCCGGGGGTGTGAGAGGATGGGAAGTGTTAACAGCATGGCGAGCAGTGGAAGGCAGCCCAGGAGCCCCAGTCCGACGCTGCGAGCCCAGAAGCGCGGCCAGGCCCTGAACATGATGCGAATGCTCGACCTGGGCCGGAGCACCATTTCCGCCTCATGCGCCAGGAGAGCGGTCCAGCCCGGGGCTGTGATCACCACGCCGATCATCAGAGCTGGCATCCACAGGCCGAGGGTCGCGAGGAAGAATGCCGGCGCCCAGCAGATGGAGAACAGCAGGCTGGCGAGCAACATGGAGGGGAGGTTCTCCCAAAGCTGCTGAACCGTCAGCCGGACGTAGGTGTGCCGGCTCAGGTGCCGCGGATCCTCCGGTCTCATCGGCGTGTTGATGGGCTCCCTTTCTCATGTTTCATGCTTTCAATCCGGTGAGCGCGATTCCCCTGATGACGAAGCGTTGGGCCAGCAGGAAGAACAGTAACACTGGGAAGATGGACATCATGATGCCGGCCAATACGTGGGCGCGATTGCCCATGCCCATGTACCCTTGCAGGGTCACGAGGGCCAAAGGGAAGGTCAGTTTGTCCCAGGATCTGAGGAAGAGCAAGGGGCCATAGAAATTGTTCCATGATCCGAGAAAGGTGAAAATCCCCAAGGCTGAGAGCCCCGGCCCGACGAGAGGCAGCATGATTCGCCAGAAGATTCTGAAGAACCCGGCGCCATCGATCTTGGCCGCGTCCATGAGATCCTCGGGTAGCGTCAGGAAGAATTGACGCAGTAAAAACACGCCGAACGCGCTGGTCATGCTGGGCAGGATAAGCGCCCAGTGGGTATCCATGAGGTGCAGGGATCGGATGAGGATGAAGACGGGCACCGTGGTGACCTGTGCCGGCACCATCATGGAGGCCAGGAACAGGAAGAAGAGGGTATCTCGCCCGGGGAAGCGCAGACGGGCGAAGGCGAACGCTGCCAGTGCACACGTGAAAAGCTGGCTCCCCGTAACGATCAGGGCGATCTTGAGGCTGTTCCAGAAGAAAAGTGGGAAGTTGATCTTCTCCGACCGGATGACGGCAAGGTAGTTGTCCCATCGCCACGCGGTGGGCAGGAAATCCGGTGGTAGCTCGAACGACTCACCGGGATTGCGCAGCGAGGTGGAAAACATCCACATGATCGGCGCGATCTCGATGATGGCCATGGCGATGAGCAATGCCCAGATGATCGTCTCGCCGGCGTAGAAGCCAGCACGCTGGAGCGCGAATTTTCGGAGATACGTTTTTGGATCTGTCGCACGTGCGGTGGCCATTGGCAGTCCCTGTCACCTCGATTGAAGGCGTGTACACATCCTACTCATAGTGGACCCATTTCCGGCTTATCCAGAGCTGGAACAGCGTCAGCGCTACCAAGACGACGAGCAGCGAGAGCGCTACTGCCGACGCGTATCCCATCTCGTACCGCTTAAAGGCCATTTCATAGATGTACATGGCGATGGTGCGCGAGGCGTCGCCCGGACCTCCTTCGGTCAACACGTAGGCGTTGTCGAAGATCTGAAAGGCGCCGATCAGAGAGATGACGATGCAGAAGAAAGCGGTGGGGGTGATCAGCGGTAATGTGACGTAACGGGTCAGCTGCAAACGATTTGCCCCGTCGATCTTTGCTGCCTCATAAAGGACGTCCGGGATCCCCTGCAGGCCGGCGAGATAGAGTACCATGAGATAGCCGCAACTCTTCCAGACATCATAGAGGATAACGGAGGGGATGGCCCATCGCATGCTGCTGAGCCAGGGAACGGGTTCCAGCCCGACCTGCTGGAGCAGGTAATTGAGGATACCGCGGTCTTGCGTCAGGATGAACCGCCAGACGACGGCTAGGGAAGCGGTCGTGGTCAGAACGGGGAAGAAGAACGCCGTGCGAAGAAGGTATCTGAGTACTCCCGGCATCTTGCGGTTCACGCCCATGGCCAACAACAGGCCCAAAACGTTATTCAGCGTCGTCGCACCGATCGTGATGTAGAGGCTGTTCCGGTAAGTGATGAACATGCGTTTATCATGCAACAGGCGTGAGAGGTTCTCCAGGCCGACCCATTGGGGTGGCGCCAGGAGGGAGTAGTCTGTGAACACCAGCGCGACCGAGGCGAGGATCGGCACGATTAGGAATGCCATCAGTAAGAATACAGCGGGAAGGATGAAGAGATATCCGGAGATCGCTTCATGAACCCATGTCCGCATTGTGTGGTCCGCAGGAGATCGCATAGCGGCTGTAATTCTCCGAATGCGATCCATGCTCGTCTGGGCCATATCTCCTCCACCGTGGATAGGCGTCATCCGAGGACATTATACACCCCAAGAAGGGGATGCCCACTACGACGGTGAACCGATTTGCCTGCCCTACCTGGGTGTATGGGGCTTGAGGTGGCGATGAGCCCGTGCCAAACATGAACTCGCCCGGTAATCGGCGAAAACTCCTGGGGGATCGCGTGGGGATCCCCCAGGAGCAAGGATGCGCCGACTAGCTCGGAACGCTCGATCCATCATCTGGTCGGGGTTTTCATCCGACCCGGAACGGCTCGTCGCCCATCTTCTCCTTGAGTTTATCCATCTCCGCCTGGAGTTCCTCGTGTGCTGCCTGCACCGCCTCTTCAACGCTGACCTCACCGTTCCAGATGCCCTGGTAATGGCGGTTGAGCAACGGCTCGATGATGTTGAAGTTGGGCGGTGAGACCACGGTGTCGGCGTAGTCCAGTGATTCGTAGAAGATCGCCGTGTTCGGTGGCCCATACTCTCGGAACTCGGGCGTCTCAGCGACGGAGCGAAGCGTGGGAATATTGCCGCCGAGCTTCACCATGTCCATGGAGGCCTCACGGCCTGACAGGAGCGTCAGAATATCCCATGCCTCGTCGGGGGTCTTGCACGCGTTGGTCATCCCCCAGCCGTCCGTGCCGGCGACGGTCCGCAGTGGGCCAGACTTATGGGGCTGGTACTGAAGGTCGTATGTCTCGAAGCCCGCGTTAAGGGAACCTCCGATGCACCAACGGCCGCAGGTCCGCATGGCCAGATGCCCGGAATGGAACTGTCCCCACTCGTCCCACCCGGCCGGGTTGGGAGCCACCTTGTGCTTCAAGATCAGGTCGGCCAGGAACTGGAGCGTCTCGGCGACCTTCGGGTCGAGCATGTTCGAATCGCGCCAGTCGTCAGTCAGAGGGCTGGTATCGTTGACAAAGTACCAGGCACACATCCCGAACATGCCCCCGCCCCAGAAGGAGTAGGCGTACAGGTCCTCAGCCGTGCCCTTGACATCGGCGATCTTCACGCAGGTTTCCAGGAAGTCGTCCCACGTCCAATCGGGGGAGGGGGGATCCACGCCCTTCTCCTCGAAGATGGCGGTGTTGTAGTACATGACCATGTTGTTCCACGAGAAGGGGAATTCCATTTGCTGCCCCTTCCATTGCAACATCTCACGCAGCAGTTCGTGGGTGTCGTTCATGAGCATGTCCTGGGCCTCGGGATCGGCATCGAAGAATGGATCGAGCGGCCGCAGGACTTTGGTGGTGGATAGCAGGGGAATCCCCTCGACGGCGATCATCACCAGATCGAGCTGCTCGCCGCCGGCGATGCGCGTGATGATGAGGTCCGCATATCCGGACCATCCCCCTGGCATGTCGGTCTGATCCACTCTCAACTCGATGTTCGGGTATCGTTCCTTCGCCCGTTTCAAGGATCCGTCCCAGGTTTGCACGCCCATCTGGGATGTGGCGACGATGGTCACGGGCTCTGCGGCAGCTTTGGTCGGTTTCTCCTCCTGGACTTGTGGGGCGGCTTGGGGCATTCCTGCACATGCCGCAACCAGTGCGCCTGTGAGCGTCGCCGCGGAGAGGCGGAGCATCTCTCGGCGGCTCACCTTATGACTTGTGAAGGGAGAATCTCGCCTTGCCATTTCTTCTCCTCCTGACTTGTGACTTATGAGTGATCCAGCAGACCGAGCCTCCGAGTCCCATGGACAAAAATGACCGGCATCGCCAGCAGTTTCCTCAAGCCTCCTGATCCGTGAGATGGACTGCAGGCTGAGATCCCGGTTGTTGACCTGGGTGATTTTGACGAGAATGGCCAGAGGTGAATGCGGAACACGATTGCCAGCTGACTTGTGCTCATTGTATAATGTAATATAGATTTCTTACTCGATGGGTGACATTGGGCCTGAATTAGGACAGAAAAGGGACATGCTGCCCCGAGAGCAATTCCTGAAACACCTACGTGGCGCCTTAAATCATCTGTACGATGATCCAGGCTATCTGCGCCGTTCTCCTTTGGCTACCTTGTTGGGCGTGGCCGATCGATTCGACGCGCCGGCGGCCTTGCGACGCGTCCTGATTGAGGCGATTGAGTCCCTCGAGCCTGTGGGGGATGAGATGTCGCAGTCCCCTGCCTGGCAGATCTATGGTGCTCTCTATTACCGGTATGTGCAGCAGTTAAGCCGACAGCAGGTTGCAGATCAGCTGGGCATCAGCGTCCGCCAGCTGAGCCGCTGGCAGCGTGCGGCTCTGGAGACCCTGGCCGATACGCTCTGGGAGCAGTTCGACCTGGAGGCCAAGTTCTTTGAGAATGCGGGGAGCTCTTTCGAGCAAGAACCGGTGGCTATACCCACCGTGGACGAGGAGCTGGCTTGGTTGAAGGAGGTCCCGCCGGAAGCTCCGGTGGATCTTCACCAGACCCTGCTGGCAGTGCTGGATCGGATCCAGCCACTGGCCACGCAATATGGAGTTCACCTGGAGGTCATGCCTCTGGGAGATCTTCCCTATCTTGCCGTGCATCAGCTGGCTCTAAAGCAGGTCCTTTTGAATCTGATCAGTGTGGCCATCCATCGAGCTTCTGGCGGTACGATCGTCGTCTCCGGTAGGCGGTTGCACCAGGAGGTTGAGATCGAGATCCGGTGCGCTGAAGCCCATCCCGGGGATGCGCCGGTTGTTGATGATGATCAGGCCAGCGTGGAGATGGCGCGCTACTTGGTGGACATGTGTAGGGGTAAGCTGAACTTGTCGATCGACGGGGGGAAGTTTAATGCCAGGCTCACGATCCCTGCTCTGGAACAGCTGCCCGTGCTGGTTATCGATGATAATGTAGACACCCTGAGACTCTTACAGCGATACACCTCAAATACCCGATATCATCTTGTCAGTACAGATGATCCTGATCAGATTCTGGACCTGGTTGAGAGGTTTTCCCCTCGTATTATCGTATTGGATGTGATGATGCCTCGGGTGGATGGCTGGGAGTTGCTGGCTTTGCTGAAGCAGCATCCGCTTACCCGCCATATCCCCATCATCGTGTGCACGATCCTTCCTCAAGAGGAACTGGCCGACTCCCTTGGTGCCGATGGCTATGTGCGTAAGCCAGTCAAGCGGCAGGCCTTCCTGGTTGCCCTTGACCGGCTGGCTGAATGGTTGGAGCCAGTATCTCGCTGATGACCTGGATGCAATCCAGGAGGATAGGGCCTGAGAGCCCGCCGTTACGTGTCACGGTCAACCTCTCGCTCACCACGGGACCACCGGTCGGATCTTTGCATGAAACCACGATGACCGGGATCTCTCGTATTGTGGGATCTTGGCCCTTCTCGTGAAGCACCCGGAACCCATCCTTTCCTGGCATGATCAGGTCGAGCAGCATGGCGTCAGGTCGCCGCTGGCGTAGCAGATTGAGCGCTTGCTGTCCGTCCCTGGCCTGCAAGATCCGGTAACCGCGTCGAGTTGCAGATAGCATACGTGTAAGAAGTTGTAGCTGTCCCGGCTCATCATCTACAAGCAGTATGGTCTCCACCTCCCCGCCCAGGTCCTCCAGCGCGGAGAGCAGCTTCTCTCGGGTGATCGGCTTCAACAGGTAGCGCGTGACACCCAACTGCCTGGCGGCCTCATCCTCTCCGGGTGCCCAACAGGTCATCACCGGCGTTCCGTACGGCAGGTCTGCCAGCCGATCCATCATGGCCGATGCATCTTCCAGCGGGGAGAGGTTGGCGATGAGCGCTTGAGCCGGCGAGCGCTTCAACTCATGTATCGCTTCTTCAGGGCTCTGGACAGAGACGATCTCGACGTTATCGCTATAACGGCGAAACAGCCGTTGCAGCATCTTCCCTTTCTCTAGAAGAACGAATCGAGGGTTCACCACCGGCGCAGGGGCTTCCGACCGCCTGGTGCGGACCCGGTACTCATACCTGCTATATGGGCTGAACCATCGTTTTATGTCGTGGGCAGCATGAGCCGTGGGGGTAGGAGGCTCTATGGGTAGGCTGAAGGTGATCGTCGTGCCGACCCCATTCCCGTTTGCCCCAAGCTGGCCCTGCGAGTGGGCAACGGGCGAAGGGCTCTCCACCCATATCTTTCCCCCGTGCATCTCTACGAACCGCTTGCTGATGCTCAACCCCAGGCCACTACCGCCATAACGGCGGCGTATGGAGCTGTCTGCCTGCTGAAAAGGCTCGAAAAGCCGTTCTCGATCTGCCAGGGGAATGCCAGGGCCGGTGTCGATCACGCTGATCATCATGTGGCCTTCCTCGCGCCAGATCTTTACCCAGGCCCCACCCCGTTCGGTGAAACGGCCGGCGTTGCTCAGCAGATTGATCACCACCTGGCGGATACGCGTCCGGTCGCAAAAGATCAAGGGCAAGTCAGGGGGAAGCTCCACTTCCAAGGAGAGCCCCTTCGACTTGAACAGAGGTTCCACAACTCGGGTGGCCTCTTCGATGATCTCATAGGGGGAGGTCCATTCCTTGCTCAGCGCCATGCGCCTGGCTTCGATCTGGCTGAGATCAAGCACGTCGTCCACCAGTTTGGCCAGATGTTGGCTATTACGTTGGATGACAGCGATATCGGCGAGAAGAGCGGGGGGCAGTTTCTCGCCGTACACTTGGGGCGACTCGGTGATCATCTCGCTGAAGCCGATGATCATGTTCAGCGGCGTGCGTAACTCATGGCTCACGTTGGCCACGAATTCCTCTTTCGCCCGGCGTGCCTCTTCAGCGACCCGGTACATCACCCGCAATCGATCCGACAACCTGGCCAGTTCCCCATTCGCCTGGATCAGGTCTTCCTGGACTTGTCGGAGCTTCGCTTGTCGATCACGGGCCTCCTCCATTTTCTGTCGGGCTTGTTCAAAGCTGAAGAGAGACCACTGCGTTACGGTGAGCAGCGTTTGGGTCGCGGCCCCGCCGAGCAGCCCGGCGAAGATCCCGCCCACGATGACCGAGGCGGCGTATCCGTTGGATATCGGGATCCATCCTAAGCCGGGGCCAAGCCCCAGCACCAATCCGATCGCCAGGCCCTCGGCGAGCAAGCCAGCCGTCCAGCCCAGGGTAACCGAGGCCATGAGCGGCAACAATACGTATAGGAACACCACCTCGGATTGTCGGAACAGGTAGATGATGAGCGTGATGGCTGTCGCGATCCCGAGGTGCCAGATCGCTTGAGCGAGGAGGTAGTATCTCCCGAGCAGCCAGAGGGACAGAGCGCAGGTCAGGATGATGACCCCGGTGACGGGGATGAAAGCGAAGCCCAGATGCCTTCCTACATCATCCGCGATCAGGAACTGCCAGATCAAACAGGCGCCGCCGGTGACGAGAATGATGTTGCGTGATGTGGATCGCAATAGATCGGTTACCGAGGAGACGAAGTTAGGATCAGATTTCAGCGAGATGCGTAGTGCGTGCCACATAAGAGCCTCCCCTCTAGCATCCCGAAGCCATCAGGCACGCGAGACAACGGAGCACCGGCGAGCGTCGTCCGAATCCTTATCCTCAAAGAGGGCTAAAGCCTTCTCTCGCCGGTGCTATGATTTTAGCATAGCACTTCTTCGAGTTTATCAAGGCTAAGTTCTATGGATCTTCGCCCAGGTAAAGCAACATATGGATTCTGGTCTCTGGGAGATTGAGCAAGCTCCCAGGGGAGGTCACGCGATCCCGCCGGAGGCCAGCTCGTACTTGCCCTGGATGCCTTTGACCTCCACCTGGGCGGCCCCTCGCCGGAAGTAGCTGCCGAAGGCGCGGGCCAGACGGCGCGCCTCCTCCGGGTACTCGTCGATCAGGTTCCTCCGCTCGCGCGGGTCCTCGATCAGGTTATACAACTCGTCCGGCTCCCCCTCCGGCCGCCGGATGTAGCTCCACGTCTTATCACGGATACACCGATCGGGCGCCTCGTGGTAGCCGGTGATGATGACGTCGCGATGCTCATCCGCGTCACCGCGCAGCACCGGCAGGAAGCTGCGGCCGTGCATGGCCGACGTGTTGTGCGCAAGGCCCAGCAGATCCAGAATCGTGGGCAGCATGTCGTGGAACTGGACGATGGCCTGGGTGCGACGGGCGCCCTCGCCGCCGGGCAATCGGATCATGAACGGCACCTTGAGCAGCTCGCTATACATGCGGTCGCCGCCCTTAAGGAACTTGCCGTGATCGGCCAGGGGATGCCCGTGATCCGCCAACAGGACGATCACAGAGTCGTCGTAGTAGCCCAGCTCCTTCAACGCATCGAACAACCGGCCCAGGCAGTGATCCACGAACGCGGCTTCGCCCGCGTATAACCCCTGGATGTATCGGATCTCCTCGGGGGTGGCCCACTCCTCCGCCGGCCCGCCCATGGGCATGATGAGCCGCTTGCCGTTGTAGTTAGGATCCGTGTAGGTGTCGAAGCGAGCCGGTGGATCCCACGGCTCGTGCGGGTCGAAGGAGTCGATCCAGAGGAAGACGCGCTTGTGGACCCGGTTGTGCTTCAGCCAGTCGATGGCCTCGTCCACCACCTTGGCGGGGAACCAATCTTCCTCGCGAGTGAAATCGTCGGTGTTGGCGAGGAATTGGGCCACCCGGCCGCGCCACACCTCGTCATAATGCTCGTTGACGTAGTCATCCAGATTGCGGCGCGGCGGATGGGAGGTCCACGGGTCGTACTCCTGTCCCCGGATCCAGCGATACATGTGGAAGCCGCGGTGGAAGTTCATGCCCGGCGCCCGATAATGGTAGCAGTCGGAGATGAGACCGCACACGTATCCCTCGGCCCGCAGGATCTCGGCGATGGAGAGGTCCTCCTTGGTCAGAGGCTGCCAGGGGCGGAAGGGCAGCGTGGCCTGGCCGGTGAAGAGCTGCGTGCGCACCGGGATGGTTGGCAGCGCCTCAGGGTACGCGTTGTCGAAGACGATGCACTCCCGGGCGAACGCGTCCAGGTTGGGCGTCTGGCAGGCCGGGACGCCCTCGAAGACGGGCTGTCCGCCATTGTAGAAGCTGATGTGATCCTGTCGGAAGCTGTCCAGCATGATGCCGATGACGTTCATGGCTCACCCTCCGTAGTTCTTTGGGGCAAAGCGCTGCTTTGTCCCGGCTTTGTCACTCCTCTAGCGTGTGGAAATGGATGCCAGCTCCACATGGTCGGCCCCCTCGGCCGTCAGAACGCGTGGCGCGCCTGACTGCCCGGGATCGTAGATGCCCGCGAGCACCCGATACGTGCCCCGGGGCAACGTCTCCGGCAGGAAGATGGCGTAGCTTACCGCCGGCTTCCCCACATCGGCCGCACGCAGCGGCGGGTCGATCTGCGCGATGGGGATCAGCGGGCCCTCCGCGGGCACGAGATGGATGAACAGCTTCTCCGTGCCCGCCAACGCATTGCCCCGACCCTCCCATCCCAGATGGACCACCAGCAGCCCGCCGGGGGTTAGCGTCTGCGGCTCGACCGCGGCGGCCTGCAGCGTCAGCCCGTTCGCGAAGGTCACATCGAGCGGATGCATCCGCTTGGGGTCTGGCCGGACGTAGAGCTGCAGCGGCCACACCCCCACCTGCCGCTCGAGAACCCGGGCGTATGCCCTGGCCAGGGCCGCCTGGGCGATCCCCGCGTCGTCCCACAGGGGGCTGGGCTGGACTGGAAGGATCACCCAACCCACCCCCTGGGCGATCAGCTCCGCCACCTCCTGATCGGCGCCGTCCGCGTCGTGTGCGGCGGGCGGCAGGACGACGTGCTCTATCGGTCCTCTGTAATAGTACCACAGCGTCGGATCGGGGAAGTTCTGCGCGATGCGCACCCGGTCCGCGGGCACCCCTATCGTCCAACGCTGGATGGTCTCGGCCAGCGCCCGCCAGCCAATGGTCTTGCTGTACGCCGGGGCGGTGTAGTAACGGCCCAAGGAACCCAGCGCGCCGAGGGTCATGATGGCCAGGATGAGCAGCCCCGAGGCCTGGCCGATGGTACGCAACGTGCGTGCTTGCTTAGATGAAGGCGCACGGGTAGACACAGCCGCCGCCACGAGCAGGTAGAAGGGGGGCGTCGCGGCGATCAGGTAGCGCTCGTTGAAGATCGGGCGGCTCCGCGCGCTGAGCCAGGTGATCCCCACCGGGATGACGAGATAGAGGGCCAGCAGCCAGGCCGCATCCCGCTTGACTCCGCCAGCCTGTATCAGACGAAGGGCGCCGCCCAGCGCCAGAACCCCGCCGAGCAGGGCGTAGAGGGGGCGTCGTCCCGTCGGCACCGTCTCCCCGACGGCGAAGACGCTGAAGGCTCGCCAGAGCGCCTGGACGAGCCCAGGCGAGTCCCCGTTCCCGCCATAATGCGCGATCGTATCTCTCGCCAGCCAGAGCCATGGCGCGTACAGGGCGGCGATGGCCAGTTGCGCCGTCGCCCAGCGGGGGATTTCGCCGCGATGTTGGGGCCTGAGCCATGCCCGGCCGAACACGAAGACGTTCTGCGCCACGAGCACGAAGCCCGCGAAGTAGTGCACCTGCAGGGTGGACCAGCTGACCAGCGCGTACGCGAGCCAGAGGGAATGCCGCGGCCGCGCGGTCATCTCCATCGCCAGCCAGGTGCTGGCGGCCGTCAACGCCAGGCTCATGGTGTACATCCGGGCGTCCTGGCTATGCCAGATGGCGTACGGGCTGGTCGCGAGCAGGAGGGCGCCAACGCCCGCCGTCCCTCGGGGAAGCCCCAGGCGTCGACCGAGCCGGTACACGATCCCCACCGCCAGGGTGCCGAACCAGGCGCTGATGAACCGAAGGGCGAACTCGCTGTGTCCGGCCAGGGAGAGCCAGCCCTTCTCGATGAGGTAGCTGCCCACCGGGTGAGGCTCCCCCAGCGTCAACGTGGCCCGGATCATGTCAGACACGGGGCGCAGGCTGAAGAAGTAGCCGAACGCCTCGTCCCCCCGTAGCTCCTGAGCGCCCAGCCGGAAGACCCGCAGGGCGAACGCCAACAGGATCACGGCGAGGATGGAGACTCGCTCGCCGACGCGCCTCATCTTCTCCGTCCCCATCGCCAGCGCCAGATGCTGACGACGCACAACAGGGCCAGCGAGAGCTCGCTGATGAGCAGCCCAAGCCGAACGCTATCCGGCCGATAGATGAGCTCGACCTCCCACTCGCCGGCGGGCACCGGGATCCCCAGGAACGTCAGATCCGCGCGGAACACGGGGAGCGTCTGGGCACCCTCATCGCGTCGAAGAGCCCGCCAGCCGGGCATCCAGTTCTCGCTCACGATCAGCAGCCCCTCGCGGTCGCTTCGCCCCCGCACGAGGAGCCGATACGGCGCGAGGCGCTCCAAACGGATGGTGCTTTCCCCGGCCGGGGGCGATGGCCCCACCTCGGCATTCTCGAGAGTTGTCCTGTCTCGAGCTTCCACGGGGAGCACGGCCGTGGTCTCCAGATCGAATTGGTGATCGGCCAGTAGGCGTTTGGTCTCCTCATCGTCCGCGAAGACCACGTCATGGGTCACCCAGGCGCGCGGGTTGGGCTCCTTCAGGCGATGTAAATACGTCGTGTCGGTCTCCTGGGGGAACTCCGCCAGCAGGGTGCTGGGCTCGAACAGCTCCCGTCGCCAGGTCAGCACGTGCTCCACCCCGGTCAGGCGCCACATGCGATCCAGGGGGAAGTCCTCGAACAGCATCGCGTAGCGGGCCAGGCGCAGCGGGCTGCTCCCCCACACGTCCTCCACGCGGGCGACCATCCCGTAGTCCTCGTAGACCCGGTACTCATTGTACACCCGCCCGGGCAGGCCCAGGTTCGCCGTGGCTCGCTCCGTCACCGCGGCCTGCACAGCTTCGGCCTCCGGCGGGAGGCTCGTCCAGGCCGCCGGGCCGCCCTCCGCCAAGTTCGTGGTGAAATTGGCCAGGAAGAGATCGCTCACGATCAGGAGCGTGAGGATGGGCACCCGCCAGCGTGCCGCCCGCTCCGTCGCGATCGCCAGGCTTGACGCCAGGGCGAACGCGCATACGGCCCCGGCGATGGCCAGGGACTCACGAAGGGGGACGGCGGTATGCCCGGGGCGCTGCCAGCCCAGCCCGAAGACGACAACCCCGGCTACGATGACGCCCGCGAAGGTCCACGCGACCGCCCGCCGCGTGCGCGCGGGGAGGCGGCCGAGGGAGGCGGCGCCGTATCCGGCCAGGACGCTCAGCCCGAAGGCGACGCCGTAGGCCGCCCGCTCCTGCCCGCGGAAGAGACGGCCGCCGGGCGCCCACCGGTAGAACAAAGGATATAGAAACCCGTTGCCGCCGTAGGAGAGGAGCAGGAAGAACAGGGCGACGCCGGCGAAGAAGAGGATACCCCAGCGGGCGGGCAGAAAGCCGGAGGACGCCTTCCGTCTGTCGCCGGAGAGGACGTGGGCCGACGCCATGAGGGCCAGGCCGAGCGCTGCGACGCTCACGTAGAGCGGCGAGAACCAGGTGAGCACGCCGGGGAGCAGCAATTGCCACGTGTCTCGCAGGGGGAACCCGCCGCTGAGATAGGCGTAGTCCGCGTGGGCGCGCGTGCTGAGCCGGGCGAACTCGACGCTGGGCCATAGCTGGGCCGCGCTGACCCCCAGGGCGAGCAGGGCGAAGCCCACCACGCCCAACACGCGATGGGCGATCTCCCGCGAGGGCAGGCCGCGGCGGACCGTCCAGGTCAGGAGGAGGACGATCCAGGCGCTGACGGCGTAGCTCAGGAACAGGAACGTCTGCGCGTGGCCGGCCAGGAGGGCCATCGCATACGCCAGTGCGGCCCCGGTCCACCATCGCCACTGGGTGGGGCGGCTCATCCCTCGCAGTAGAAGCCACAAGACCAGCGGCAGCCAAATCGCCGTGCGCAGAATGGCCAGCTGCAGCGGTGGATAGCCGGTGAGATAGCCGGAGAGGGCGAACGCGCAGCCGGCGAGGAAGGCCGCGCCTCGATGCCCCGTCAGATCGCGCGCCAGCAGATAGGTGAAGAAGCCCGCCAGCGCGAGGTGAAGGGCGGCCTCCGCCTCCAGAAAATACAGGCGCGCCCCGGGCGTTCCCCAGGGAAGGGTGAGCAGGAGGATCAGATCGCCCAGCGGGTAGAGGACGGCCGCCTGGATGTCGGCCAGGAAGGGGTGGCCGGAATAGGTGTAGGGGTTCCAGATCGGCAGGCGGCCGGCCAGCAGCTCCTCACGCAGGAAGAGGCTAAAGGGGAGGAAGTGATGGGTGAAGTCGCCGTCCGGGAATCGGCGCAGGCCCAACAGCAACGGCGCGTAGAAGATCGCGGCCAGCAGGATGTAGCCCGCGAGGGCGAGGCCGTCGGCTCTCTTGCGCCGGCGAGGGCCTTGAAGCCATCGACGTACGACCTCGCTTGCCTCCACAGGGTAGCCCTCCGCGGACGCCTGGGGCCCCGTCTGGGCGTCAACCCCGGACGAGTGCCATCACCTGATCGAACAGAATGCCGTTGGTGGCGATGGCCTCCCGGCCATAGATGGTTGGGACGCCGTTCCAATCGGTGAACGTTCCCCCCGCCTCCTCCAGGATGACCTGGAGCGGCCCAGAGTCCCACACCTCCATGGCTGGATCGACCATGATTTCCGCCCGGCCGGTGGCCACCAGCGCGTAGCCGTAGGCGTCGCCCCAGGTGCGTTGGATATAGGTGGCGTCGATCAGTCGTTGCCAGGCCTCGGCCTTTCCATAGAGGGAAAAAGTGTTCAGGTCGCTGGCCAGCAGGGTGGCGTCCTTCAGATCGCTGACCGTGGAGACGCGGGCGCGACGTCCGTTCCAGTAGCACCCCTCCCCCCGGGCGGCGTAGACCGTCTCCCCCAATGCGGGGAAGTGAGCCACGCCGATCAGCGGCGCTTGGCCGTCGGTCAGCGCGACGAGCACGGCGTATAATGGCACCCCATGCACGAACGACTTCGTGCCGTCGATGGGGTCGAGGATCCAGGTTAGGCCGGAGGGGGTCTCCTGAGAGCCGAACTCCTCGCCGATGATCCCATGGTCCGGCCAGTAGCGCTCAATCAGCTCCCGCAGCTTCTGCTCGGCCTGTCGATCCGCGATGGTGACGGGGGTGTTGTCCGCCTTGCGCTCGGCTGCGACGCCGGCCTGGAAGTATCCCAGCGTGACGCGGCCGGCCTGCCAGGCGGCATCCAGGGCGAACTCCAACAGGGAACGCAGCGGTGGTGTGTGCATAAATCTACCCCGAGACGTGGTGTGGAATCGGCGGGAGTATAGCACCGTTCGAGAGACGAGGCAATCGATCGTCCTCTCGAGATGATTTCTCTTTTCCCTCCCTCTGCGCCCTCGGCATCTCCGCGGTGAGATGTGGGTAACGCCGCGCAGAGCTTTTCAAAGCTCAAACACCTGCCCCTGAAACCCTACCGTAGGGGCGCCCCTTGTGGGCGCCTGAGGCAGCCACAAGGGCTGCCTCTACAATCTAAAGTAACGCCCGATCCCATAGAGGCCTATTTGGTAGAGACGCAACGCCGTTGCGTCCCTTTGGTATCAACTTAAGCCCCACGAGGGCATGCTTCCACGTCCCCAGGGAGGCTCAAGGGGGCGCAGCCCCTTTATAGGGTCATATCCCGAGTCTTTGCGCCTGTCCATACGTGCTCCAAGCGGACAACAGTCCGCTCTGTGTCGCC
>JAADGJ010000035.1 GCA_013152435.1 Chloroflexota bacterium
CTCGGAGGGGCGATAGCCCCTCCGAAGAACTCTATTTTCAGCCCCTCACCTGCCCCGTGGGGCCGGAGGCCACCGGCCAAAGCCCCAACCAGGCAGGGAAAATGCGAGAGAAAGAGTTTTCCTGCGGAGGGGCTTTCCCTCCGCACCTCCCCTTTCAGGCGCGACTGCCCGTGGAGGGGAAAAGCGACAGGCGGGGGCCTCGCTTATGCTGTTCAGTTGATGTGAATAGGGCGACCTGCAGGTCGCCTCTGCCCTTCACTTCGCTTGCCTCCATGGGGCCACAACTTGGGCCTCCACAGGTTGGAGGAGGCGAGCGAATGTGGAAGGTAGATAAGGAGATGGCCCTTAGTTTATGGAGATGCGTGTGAGACGCGGGGTTGAACGACGAATCCGACGTTTGTTCGATGACCGGCTGTTGTGGCTCACGCTGGGGCTGACAGCCTTCGCGTGGGCTGCCCTGCTGTCGCCGGGCTACTTCTTCAAGGCCCACGACGCCCGACACAGCGTCTTCTTCCTGGTGGAGTTCGACGCGGCCATCCGGGATGGCGCGTGGTGGCCGCGCTGGACCATGGACCAGGCGCTGGGATACGGCTATCCACTGTGGCTGTTCTACTCCCCGCTCTCCTACTACGTAGCTGAGGCGTTCCACCTGCTGGGGTTGGGGTTCACGGCCGCCGTCAAGGCCACCTACCTGGTCGGCTTCCTGGCGGCCGCCTGGGCCATGTACGCGCTGGTACGGCGGTGGTGGGGCCGCCCGGCTGCCATGGTGGCCGCGCTGGCCTACACCTACGCGCCCTATCACCTGGTGGACATCTACGTGCGCAGCGCGCTGGCCGAGTTCATGGCCTTCGTCTGGTTCCCGTTGACCCTGCTGACCTTCGACGCGCTGGTGAGCCGGGGCGGGCGCCGCAACCTGGCATGGGCGGCGCTGACCTTCGCCGGGCTGACGCTCACCCACTCGGTGACGGCGCTGGTGTTCACGCCGTTGCTGGCCGCGGCGGTGCTGTGGGATCTCCTGCGGCTGCACTGGCGCGATCGGGAGCGGCTGCTGACTCGCGCCGGGAGCGCGCTGGCGGCCGCGCTGCTGGGCATCGGCGCCAGCGCCATCTTCCTGGTGCCCATGCTCCTGGAGCGCCCCTTCATCGTCCAGGAACAATGGATGCACGGCACCTACCAGTACCAGCAGCACTTCATCTACCTCTTCCAGTTCCTCTCGCCGCTGTGGGACTTCCTGTACTCGGTGGAGGGACCGGGCGACGGAATGCCCTTCCAGCTGGGCGCCGCGATCACGGTCCTGGCGCTGGGGGCATCCGTCGTGGCATGGCTGCGCCCGGATCGGGACCGGGGGCGCATCCTGTTCCTGGTCGGTGCCACCCTGTTGCTGCTGTTCATGATGACGGGCGCCGCCCGGCCGCTGTGGGACGCGATCTCTCCGATCCAGCTCGTCCAGTTCCCCTGGCGACTGCTGGCACCGGTGGCCGTGACGCTGGCCATCCTGGCGGGGGCCTCCATCATCATCCTGCCCACGACGGACGCGAACGCCACGTCCACCGTGGCCGCCCTGTTGCTGGTCCTGGCCAGCCTGCCGTACACCGTGCCCCAGTTCACGCCGGTCACGCCGGAGGACGAGAGCGCCCTGGCCATCTTCCGCTTTGAGACCGAATATCCGGACATGGTGGGCATGACGGCCTGGGCCGAGGCGCCGCCGAAGAACTCGCCGATCCTGGAGCAGCTGAAACAGAATCGGCCGTTCGATCAGATGGATCGGATCCGGATCATGAGCGGCCGGGGCGAGGTGGAGACGACGCGCATCGGGGGCGCGTCGGTGGAGGGCCGGGTGCGGGCCCAGGAGCCGGTCACGGTGCAGTTCTTCACGTATTGGTTCCCTGGCTGGCAAGCCCGGGTGGACGGGAAGAAGGTAGACAGCTACCCCTCGGGGAAATACGGGTTGCTAGCCATCGATGTCCCGGCCGGAGAGCACACCGTATCCATTCGCATGGGCGGCACGCCGGCGCGCAACGCCGGGGCCGTCATCTCGGGGATCAGCCTATTGCTCATAGGAGCCATCGCCTTGCCTTTGCGGAGGCGACGGGAGGGGACGTAATGTCTCAGCCCATTGAACGGCGCTGTCCCAACTGCGGTATCCGGATCTCCTGGCGAGCCAAGACCTGTTTCATGTGCGGCGTCCGCCTCGACGAGCCACCGCGCCGGGGCCTGCGCATCGCCTGGTTCGAGGTGGCCCTGGTGGTGGGGATCCTGGCCGCCGTCTGGCTGTGGTGGGCGCGTGGCTACCGTCCACAGGACGTGCTCCCCTTCGCATCCCCATCCCCGCTGCCCATCGCCCACGTCTCGCCGACGCCGATCTCGACGCCGACGCCGACGCCCACCAGCACGCCCTCACCGGAGCCCACGCCGACGCCCGCCCCCATCATCCATATCGTGCAGGCAGGCGAGAGCCTGGAGTACATCGCGGGAAACTACGGGCTGCGCATGGACGATCTGATCGCCGCCAACGACCTGGAAGACCCCAACCTGCTGGTCGTCGGGCAGAAGCTGATCATCCCCCCACCGACGCCCGACCCACGTCGGCTGACGCCATCGCCCACGCCGGCCGGCGGGATCGTCAACTACGAGGTGCAACGCGGGGATACGCTGAGCGCCATCTCCGTCCGATTCGGCGTCTCGGTACGCGCCATCCAGCGGGCCAACAAGCTGGGCGACAGCGAGATCATCTTCCCGGGCGAGGTGCTGCTCATCCCGCTCCCCACCCCCGAGCAGGCGGAGCCCGCCGGGCCCACGCCCACCCCCACGCCGGAGGGATCCTATCGCTGGCCGGCTCCCTTCCTGCTCGGTCCGCCGGATGAGGCCCTCATCGCGAGCACGGCGTCCCCCGTGCTGCGGTGGGCTGCGGTGGGCCTGCTGGACGAGGACGAATGGTACATCGTGCGGATCTGGCCACAAGATCCGCGGCTGCCCCGCCCACCGGCGTATTGGACCAAGGGCACGAGCTGGCGGGTGGGGGCGGAGTGGCGGCCGCCCGACACCTCCGGCGAGCGGCGGTACTTCTGGCAGGTGATCGTGGTGCGTGCGGAGGGGGAGGGCGCAGATCGTCATGCGACGGAGGCCACCAGCCCCATGAGCGCCACCCGCAGCTTTATCTGGGGACAGCCGATCGGCGGCGCGAACGCCGGACAGGACACCGGGGGCAAAGGCGATAACGACGCCCACGAGGCCGGGTAGCTCGATTCGGAAGGAGGGCCGGTTTCCATACCGGCCCCTCTGCGCAGCACGAGGCCGAGACTGACGATCCCGCCCGAGAACCCAACAGGGCGGCCATCGAAAGCCACCCCCAATAAGGGCCGGTTTCCATACCGGCCCCTCTGCGCAGCACAAGGCCGGGGCTAACGATCTCGCCCGAGAACCCAACAGGGCAGCCATCGAAAGCCACCCCCAATAAGGGCCGGTTTCCATACCGGCCCCTCTGCGCAGCACAAGGCCGGGGCCGACGATCCCGCCCGAGAACCCAACAGGGCGGCCATCGAAAGCCACCCCCAACAAGGAGGGCCGGTTTCCATACCGGCCCCTCTGCGCAGCACAAGGCCGGGGCTAACGGTCCCGCCCGAGAACCCAACAGGGCGGCCATCGAAAGCCACCCCCAATAAGGGCCGGTTTCCATACCGGCCCCCTTCGCACAGCACAAGGCCGGGGCCGACGATCCCGCCCGAGACACAACAGGGCGGCCATGAAAGGCCGCCCTGACGGATGAACTGAAGGGATCGCGCCGCAACTCACTTCAGCCGATATCGCCACAACGTGCCGCCGGGGACCATCAACAACAGGCTCCGATCCTCCTCATCCAGGTGCACGTCCAGGATCGCCTGCCCTTCCAGCGGCCCCGGCACCGGATACCACGTCCGGCCGGTATCCTGCGAGCGGTACAACCCCAGGCTCGTGCCGGCATACACGGTCCGGGTCAGGCTGTCCACCACCAAGCTCAACACGGAAGCCGACTCCTCGCCGATGGGCACGGTGGTCCAGGTGTCCTTGCGCTTCCCCGTGGACACGATGCATACCCGGCCGGCTCCCAGGATGGCCCGGTCATACGGGCGGCGGCCGCGCACTGGCGGCACCGCCAGCACCAGCCAGGGGACCTCGGTCTTGGTCTCGTACACCATCTCCCATGAGCGGCCATCATCCAGCGAGCGCCACAGACGTGCGACCGAGTTCTCCTGCGCCAACGAGCCGACCAGCAACGTGTGATCCTCCTCGAAGTAGGGCGAAGGGGCCATGGCCAGGACCGTCTCGCCGGTGAACGGTGCCCTGGGAAGCCCCTCCCAACACGCGCCCCCGTTGCGAGAGGAGAACAGGTAGCCATCCCCCGTGGCCGCCCACGCCCGCTGCCCGCCGCGATCGAAGACCAGCACGGTGGCGGGGATGCCCACCGCACACGATGCCCAGCTCGCGCCGGCGTCCGTCGAGCGAAGGATGTGGCCCTCCTGGGTGCTGACGAGCAGGACGGGCGGCTTCTCCGCGCCCTGATTCGCCGCGGCGACGGCGTTCAACGGCAGGTAGTCGTCCAATCCGGGCACAGGCTGCCAGCTCGCCCCGCCATCCTGGCTCTGCACGATGCCGTCCTGTGGCCCAAAGGCCAGCACCAGGCCGGGATGCTTCGCCACCGTCAGCACATGGAGGAAGGGGCGCGCCGCCAGGCCCTCGTTCGACACCCGCCATCCCTGACCGCCATCCTGCGACCGCAGGATCCCCTGCTCCACCGTCCCCGCACATACGGAGGACTCGGTGCCCGCCAGGGCAAGCGGCATATCGCTACCCTGGTAGACGGGCTTCCACGTGTCGCCGCCATCGGCGGAGCGCAGGATGCCCGTCAGGGTCCCGGCCAGCACCAATCGGTCCTGGGAGAAGTTCGGGGAAACCCAGAGGCAGTTCACGGTCATGCCTTCGGTGCCCGTTCCGCTGGGCGCCCACGTCAGCCCGCCATCGGTGGAGCGGTAGACGCCATCGGCCTCTGTGCCCGCGAACAGCGTCCGATCCTCCGCGAAATCCGGGCTGATCGCCAGGGCCTGCACGACCTTTCCCTCCAGGCCCTCCCCCATGCCTCGCCAGGCCCGCCCACCGTTGGTGGAGCGATACACCCCCTCCGCCGTGGCGGCGAAGACCTCCTCATGAGCGTCCCAAACGGGGGCACAGGCCACCGCCAATACGTTGAGGTCCATCAGGCGGAAATTCGCCGGCGACCAATGATTGCCGCGATCGCTGGATCGCAACACGCCTCCCCCATCGGTGCCCACCAGCAATGTGGCATCCTCCGCGTATCGAGGGGATGGGGCGATCGTCGTGATCGGCTGATCCAGCCCGGCCGAGCGCGTTGCATACCAGGAACGCCCTCGATCCGTGGAGATCGCGATGCCACCGGAGAGTCCGCCGGCAAAGGCCGTGCCGTCAGGCGAAAAGGCCAGCGCGCTCACCTGCAACGACGGCAGGCCCTCGTTGGCCATCGTCCAACTCTGACCTCCATCCTCGGACCGGAAAATCCCCGTCTGCGTGGCTGCCAGGAAGACCTCCCCCTCCTCGCCACGGTGAGCGGCCAGCGCCATTACGGTTCCGCCGGGATAGATAGGCCCCACCTTTGTCCAACGAGTGTCTGCATTGCGTTCCGTCATCTCTATCTCCTGGCGTCGACTTATGGTTCTATGCTCTGAGAAGGATCACGATGCAGGACCAGAGCGCCGGTGGTGAAAGCCATCGTCGCGCCGCTGACGGCCGTCTCCAACGCCGTGCGCAGCACCTTGACCGCATCCATGATGCCGGCCTCCATCATATCCTTCATCTCGCCGGTAAGGATGTCGTAGCCATGCCCCGTCTCATGCCGCCGGATCTCGTCGATGATGACCGGCGGATACAGCCCGGCGTTGCGGAGCAACCGCTCCAGGGGCGCCTGCAGAGCGCGCGCCAGGATCTCTACGCCGAACGCTTCGTCACCCTCCGCCTCGATGGAACGCACGGCCGGAATCAGGTTCAAGTACGCCACCCCGCCGCCGGGGACGACCCCCTCCTCCATGGCGGCGGCGATGAGCTTGGCCGCCTCCTGAGCACGTTCCTTCTTGATCTCCCGCTCCTTTGCGGATGAGGCCCCGATCTTGAGGATGCCGATCCCACCGGACAGCCAGCCGATCCGCTCTCGCAGCTTCTCTCGCTCGTCCAGATCGGAGGTCTGCTGCAGCTCCGCCTTGATCTGCGCCAGACGCTGGCGAATCGCGGTGGGGTCTCCCTGTGGGCCGATGATGGTGAACTCCTTCTCGCCCACCTCGATCCGGCGGGCCCGGCCCAGGTCGTCCAACGTGGCATCGGCCACCCGCATGCCCGCCTGCTCCGTGATGAACCGGGCGCCGGTCATGATCGCCATGTCCTCCAGCGCCCGCAGGCGATGGTCGCCCAGCAGGCCGAACTTCACGGACACCGCCGGGAGCACCTTGCGCTGATGGTTGGTCACCAGCACGCTCAACGCCACGCCGGATACCCCCCAGGCGATGATGGCCAGCGGGCCGGCCTTGGACCGGATCATCTGCTCCATGATGGGCTGAATGTCGGACAGCTCGGAGATGCGTGCATCGGTGATCAGGATGCGAGGGTTCTCCAACACGCATCGCCGGTGAGGCGTATCATTGATGAAATAAGGCGAATCATAATTCCCCTTCCAACGAGCACCCTCCAGGTACTCACGCTCCAGATAAGTGCTGGCATACTCCTCGACGACCAGGGCGCCATCCGGCCCCAGGATATCGAAGATCTCGCCCAACATCCGGCCCATATCGGGGTCCCCCGTCACCGCCGTGGCCAGCGCGGCGATCTTCTCCTCCCCCTCCACAGGAACCGCCATCTCCCGCAGCCCTTCCACCGCGACCCTGAGCGCCCGCTCCAGGCCACGACGGATCACCATGGGATTTGCCCCGGCCGCGATGCAGCGATGGGCCTCACGGAGGATGGCCTGGGTCAACACCGCGGTGGTCACGCTCCCGTCCCCCATCTCCTGGCGCATGTGCCATACCATGTGGCGCAGGAGCATCGCGCCCACATCCGTGCTCCGCTCGGGCAACTGGATAATACGCCGCACGATCGTCGCCCCATCCGTGAGAAGCTCCGGCTCGGACCGACCGAAGACCTCATTGACGACGACACCCCCTCGCGGCCCCAGGGTTACACTGACCAAATCGGCCATGATATCGATGCCCCGTTTCAATCCCTTCTGCGCCTGATCCGCGTTGAGCACTCGTGGTCGTGGCATAATCACTCCCTCTCGCTCTGATATATGAACCGGGAATATCCTCCGCCCGTGCGCCGGTCCGATGATGGCCTTCCCTGTTTGAGCATCAGATACCCCCTCCGTCGCCCCAATCCGGAGAACGATCACCCTGAGCGGCCGCGCACCCCGTGGCGATGAAGTCCAGCCACGCCGGCGCGCCGCACCCATAGAGGCATCCCCGGCGATGCAAAAGCCCGGCCCACAGGGAGATCAGGACAACTGAGCCCACGCCTGTCGCCAGGCACGCTTGGTATTCGCCAGGATCAACTCGGAGGACTCCCCAGCCACGGGCTTTACCTCGAAGCCGACCCAGGGCCTGCCCCCAGACCCGTCCGGGCTGAGGAATCCAACCTCGAACAACGCCTTCAGGAACTCCGCCAGCTCGGGAACATCATTCTCCCCGCCCGGGAAACCGAAGCGCGGGTGCTGATCGCCGTACGCCTCCCGGCCGGGCACCTTCACGCAGTTGCCCACGTGGATGTGAACCAGGTACTCCTTCAACGCCGACAAGGCCTCCACCGCCGACTCGCCCAGCAGCGGCATGTGGCTCAGATCGTACATCAGGCCGAAATCGGGGAAGTCCGCCCGGATACGTGCGGCGAACTGAGCGGCCAGATCCGAGGGGCCGACGAGTGACTTCTTGTCCACATCCCGATCAAAGGTCTCCAACGTCAGGGCGACTCCTTTATCCTGCCCGTAGCGACACAGCTCGGTCACGGAATCCGCCAACAGGTCTAACGCTCGCTCACGATCCGCATCGCCGGGATCGGGGCCGGCCAGGAAGGCCACCCTCTGACATCCCAGCTCGGCGGCCTCGTCGATGCACGCCTTCACCTGGTCGATCGCCCGGCGCCGGCCGTCCGGGTCCAGATCGTTCAGGCTGAGCTGCTGGGTGAGCAGGGTCGGCTGCGCGCCGTACCCCAGCTCCAGGCGACTCTGCTCCGCGATCTCCCGCACGCGCGCCCGCTCCTGGGGGTCCTTGATCCACGTGATCTCGGCCGCGCCGAAGAAGTCATCCAGGGCGATCTTCGTCAACGTCTCGGCGATGGGACCCGTCCCTCCCATGCACTCCGGGAAGGCCATGAAATGCACCACGCTCAACGTCAACACCGATTCCCAGGGCCGATCCATCATGCGTCTCCTCCTGTGCTCGCCATCCTCACAATCTATTCCCCCCAGGCACGCACAACGCGCTCCCGGAGGCGCATCTCCTACGGCAACATCGGCTCCACATTCCGCACCCAGGCGTGATCGGGATCATCGGTCCAGGCGCCAAACACCCGCTCATCACCGGCCATGCACCACAGGTAGTACACCTGATAGCCGGGGGCCGCCGCCACCGGATGGTACCCGCCCGGTAACAAAACCGTATCCCCATGCCGCAGGCGATACACGACATCCACGGCATCGGGCGCTTCGGGGTTGGTGTAGATGCACTGAAGGGCAAATCCCTGCTCCGGCCTGATCTGGAAGAAATAGATCTTCTCCATGGGCATCTCGGCCGGCGGGTTCACCGCGTCATGCTTGTGTGGTGGGTAGCTGGACCAGTTCCCCGGCGGGACCAGGACCTCCCCCACCAGCAGGCGCTCGGCCGGGAACCGTCCGTCGATCCCCAGGATGACGGTGCGGCGCCAGTTCGCCGCGCCCACGGTGCGCCGGACGGCCTGCGCAGGGGTGATTAGCGCCGGCAGGCCCTCCCGGTGGCAGGGAGCGGAGAGCACGGCCATATCCAGCGGACCGGCCACCGCCTTCACCGAGTAGCGAGCGCCCCGCGGCACATAGACGAAGGTGGGGTCGCCATCGAACACGCTGCGGCGCCCCCCGATATCCACGTACTGGGCGGAGGGGAACCCGCCCCCCTCCACCGTGATCGTGGCCTTGCCGCCCAGGAGGCACAACGCCACCTCCTGGTCCCCGCTCTCGGCCTCATAGTCCGTCTCCCGGTCCAGCCACAGCCGTCCGAAGGTCAGGTAGCGCAGGGCAGAGGTCTCCTGAGGGCTTACGATCGGATTATAGCCTACCCGCAACGCTCGCGCTCTCACGACCAGGTCATCGTGCATACTTGCCCCCTTGCCCTGCGATCGAGGTTTGGAGATCATCCGGCGAAGAGCCCCACGCCATTGGGCCACCGGATGGGAAAGACGTCCCCGGGAACGATCATCCATACAAGACGCCCATCCCATTCCCCAGGGTACGTCTTGTGGCATCATCCATTATAGTGGGCCTGGAGCCGCTGTCAACCTTTGCACGGCACATAACGCCATGGTATCATGCCGCACACCGCGAGGTCATAGGCCGCCGGCCCGAAAGATGCCCGCCTCGAGCAGGAACGCCCCCTGTGGACGTTCCGAGCCCATCTGATCCCAATCCATATAACGGAGCCCCGTATGCTTATACAAGACCCATCCTCACTTATCGAAGAGACGGTGCGCCATCTGCAGGCGCTCATCCGGTTGGAGACGGTGAACCCGCCAGGGAACGAGATCCTGGCCGCGGAATACCTGGCCGACGTCTTGAGTGGCGAAGGATACGATCCCGTCGTGCTGGAATCCGCCCCCGGGCGGGGGAACATGGTCGTCCGCTACGCAGGCAACGGTGAACTCCCCCCTCTCCTGCTGCTGGGACACACGGACGTGGTACCGGCTGAGCCGGAGCACTGGAAACATCCGCCCTTCGGCGGGGATATCGCCGAGGGGTGCGTGTGGGGTCGCGGAGCGGTGGACATGAAGGGCGCCGTGGCCATGGAGCTCGCTGTCATGCTGGCGCTGGCACGATCGGAGGCGCCCCTGCGCCGGGATGTGATCTTCGCCGCCACCGCCGACGAGGAGGCGGGCGGGCACTTCGGCATCGGTTGGCTGGTGGATCACCATCCCGATCTGGTCCGAGCGGAGTACGCGCTGACGGAGTTCGGCGGGTTCAGCCTCGATCTGGACGGTCATCGGGTGTACCCGTGCCAGACGGCGGAAAAGGGGAACTGCCAGGTGCGACTGAAGGCGCACGGGCGCCCCGGGCACGGCTCCGTGCCCCATCGGGATAACGCGATCGTGCATCTGGCCGAGGCGGTCTGCAAGCTGAGGACGGGCCAGTTGGGCATGCACGTCACCCCCACAGCCCGCGCGTTCATCGAGGGGATGGCGGAGGCCATGGGCGGCTCACGAGGGCTTCTCCTCCGCCAGCTCCTGCGGACCAGCACCCACGACCTGGCCCTGGCCGCGCTGCCGGATGAGGGCATGCGCGCCATGCTCGCGGCCGTGCTGCACAACACGGCCTCGCCGACCATGCTCTCGGCGGGGAGCAAGATCAACGTGATCCCTTCCCAGGCGGAGGCCTCCCTGGACGGCCGTTTGCTGCCCGGGCAAACGGCACAGGATTTCGTCGCGGAGCTGCGCCAGCTCGTCGGCCCGGACGTGGAGATCGAGGTCGTCAAGGAGGTGCCAGCCCTGGAGATGCCTCGGGACACCCCCCTGTGGGAGACGCTCCGGCATGTCCTGCAAGCGCACGACCCCGAGGGGACGATGATCCCCTTCCTGCTGACCGGCGGCACGGACGCCAAACACCTGGCCAGGCTGGGGATCACCACATACGGCTTCACCCCGCTTCGCTTCCCGCCGGACTTCGACCTCTTCAGCCTGGCACACAGCCACGACGAGCGTCTCCCCATCGAGGCGCTGGCCTGGGGTCTGCCGGTTCTGATCGATGTGGTGCACAGCTTCTGCCGGTGACGAGAACCTCAAGGACTCGGGAGGAATCATGTCGGTGCAGTTACACGGAGTGGAGATCAAGGAGCTGGTGACGCACCCGGACGAGCGCGGCTTCTTCCGGGAGCTGATCCGGGTGACGGACGGGTTCTTCGGAGAGGGCTCCTTCGGGCAGCTCAGCCACAGCCACATGTACCACGGCGTGGTCAAGGCATGGCACATCCACTGGCGCCAGACGGACTGGTGGTACGTGCCGATCGGCAACCTGAAGGTGGCCCTGTATGACATGCGCCCGGACAGCCCCACTTACCGTCAGCTACAGGAGCTGCTCATGGGCGATCACTATCCGCCGATCGTGCTGAAGATCCCCCCGGGTGTGGCGCACGGGTGTCGGGTGCTGAGCGCAGAGGCGCACCTGCTCTACGTGACTTCCAGCGTTTACGACCCCAGCGATGAGGGGCGCATCCCCCACGACGATCCGGAGATCGGATACGACTGGACGGCCGGGCCGGAGATCCGCTAGACGCGAGCGATCCCCGGCCTGACGACCGGGGATCGTTCGCATCAGGAGGAGAAAGGAGGAAAGCCTCACATCCGCCCCACAGCCACTACGCCCCATGCTCACACTACCGCTCACCCTCTTCGTGGGGAAGAATCGCGTCGCAACATTAATGGGAGATGAGAGGAAGATAAGAGAATGATGAAAAATGTGCGTCCATCCGAACAGGATGAAACGCCAAAGGACACGCCCGAGGACGGGAGCGATCCGTCACGTCCTTCCCCAGCAAGTGAAGCTCCCATGCGGCGCGATCGATCAGAAAGGAGAGGGGGTGAGCGTCACGGCCAGCAGCGCCACGCTCAACAAGGCGCCCAACCGGCGCCAGCCATTCAGCCCAGTGATCTCGTTCAACGGCATGGGGTGCCTCAACCCGGTAAGCGCCACGAAGAAGGCCCAGATGAACCAGCCCGGCCAGTACAGCCACCCCAGGGCTACCAGCATCAGGAGCACGCTCGCCGTCATCCAGCGCGCTCGAACGCCCAACACCGCATAGGCGATATGTCCGCCATCCAGCTGCCCGGCCGGCAACAGGTTGAAACCCGTCACCAATAGCCCAAACCACGCGGCCAGCGCCAGGGGGTGCAAGGACACCGCATACCCCGGCGGATGCGGATGTACCCACTGCACCAGGGCGTCCACCAGCAGCGACTTCCCCAGCCCCGCGCCGCCCAGCCCGGCCACGAGATCCGACATCATCAGCCCGGCAACGAACAACGGGACGGCTACCAACAGCCCCGCCAGCGGCCCCGCGACCCCAACATCGAACAGGGCCCGGCGATCCTCCACGGGCGATTTGAGCTGGATGAACGCGCCGAACGTGCCCAGCCCCAGCGGGATAGGGATGAAATACGGCAGGGTGACGGCGACGCGATGGTATCGCGCGGCGACGTAATGCCCCAGCTCGTGCACCCCGAGGATCGTGAGCAGGCCGAACGCGAACCACATGCCCCACCACAGCCCGCGGGGGTGGAACAGGGGGTTCGCGCCCACCAACAGCGCCCCCATGAACGTGGTCGTCACGATCGTCGCCAGGAACAAGCCCAAATGCACCCACCAGCGCCCCCTCCCGGCAGGGCGCGCCACGCCAGGCATGGCGACGATCACATCCCGGCCGTGCTGCCGGCGTAAGACCGGCGTGTACCCGTGCGCAGAAAAGCGCCCCTTCAGCAAACGGAAGGCCTCGTCCGCATCCCGTTGCAGGCGCCCCTCAAAGGCGAGAGTCCCATCTCCATTCCGGACCACGCGCTGCACCACCAGCACATCCCATAGCTCGCCTTGCAGGATGCGCTCCGGGGTATCCTCCACCGGCCGCCAGATATTCATCTCCTGGTCCACTAGTCATACGCCTCACAAGGGGAGGTGAGATCTTCCAGGCGCACTCTCAACGAGGACAACATAAGGGCCGGGCATGTATCCGTCAGGAAGCCCAGATACAATCGCCCGGCCCCCGTCACTCAGGCGTACCCCAGCGCTACGGCGTAATCGTCACCGCCATGTCCAAAGGCGTCACCTGCCACCAGCTGTTCCCCGGCTTCAGCGGGATATCCCGCCCGGCCGCGTCCACGAAACGGAACGGTGCGTGGCGCTCCGGCCGGGTCCACATACCCTCGTACACCCGGCCATCCCGGAGGATCTTCAACGGCCCCTGCCCCCAAAGCTGGACCTCAATGGAGCGGTTGATGCCGATATCCTCCGTGCCATGCTCCAGGATCAGCGTCTGCACGTGATTGGCCCCCAGGATGACCACATCAGCGGCGGTAAGCTGCCGCCCATCCAGCGCCTCCACGTGGGGCTGCCCGGCCACGAACCGCTTCCACAGCCCGGTCGCCTCATCGTAGACCCAGGTCACCACGCCATCCGGGTAGTCGAGATCCACCCGGCTGGCCGGCGCCCCGCCCTCCGGAGGCTTCTCGGAGAAGACCCAGGAGGCGGTCGGATCAGGCCGGTGGTTCCATCCACGCTCCGTAATCGCCCGCCAGAGGGCCTCGGTGCTCGCGAACAGGTTGTGCGGCATCGGAATGCTGGGATCCCGGAAATACGCCGACCCGTTCAGGGCCTGCTCCAGCAGCTGGCCGCCGATATCGGAATTATAGAGCCGCTCACGCACCGGCTGCACCGCGCCCGAGAAGCACAGCACCGCGTCGAAGATGACCGGCAGTTCCACGTCGATCAGACGGGCGCTGCGGATGGAGCCCACCCGCTCGGCATCCTGGCTCTGATAGATCACCGTAAAACGGGTGAGATTGAACTCGATCCGGCTCTCCACCACGACATCCGCCTTGCTCAGCCCCGACTGCGGGCGCACGTTGGCGGTGTTGGCCACCTTAATCGCCAACGGCCGTCGCTCCAACACCGCCGGATCAGCCGGGCGCAGGCCGGTGAACGGGGACACGCTCGGATCGTCTCTGGGAACGATCAGGACGACGTCCGGCGTGGCCGTGGGCGTCGCAGTCGGCGTCGGCGTGGGCACAGGCGTGTCCGTTGGCGGGATGGGCGTCGGCGTGTTGACCTGCGCCGTGGGCCTCGGCGTCTTGGTGGGCGTCGGCGTGGGCGTCGGCCGCCGTCCCTTGCATCCGACCGCCGTCAACAGCACCAGCGCCAACGCCAGACACAACAGGATCGGTCGAGATCTCCCTATCGTCCCCGAGCCACCGCCATCACACGCAGATGATCCGGCGCGGCCCTTGCGTTGCGTTCCCAAAGCAGACATCGTGCGCTCGAATCCTCCTCATCCGAGATCTTCACGAGCGAATTCGCTCGATCCACCAACGCACCCAGGCATGCACATCCCCATCCAGATGGTGGCCCTCCCAACGGCCATCGGCCCGACGCGCCAGGATATTCACCCGCCCCGCTTGGCGCGCCGCCTCGGTGAGATGGGATACCTGCAGGGCCATCGCCCCCGCGAGGGAGGCATCCACACTGCACCCCACCAAGTCCAACGCATCCAATCCGGCAAGTGTTCCCGCGTCCACCCGGAGGGCGATCAGGGGCACCCAGACGGCGTTGAGCCTCGCGTCGCGCAGGGCGGCATTGCCGGACGCCATCACCGCCCGCGGCGGAAGCTCGGGCACCAGATGTCCGAAAGCGAGCGTCTCGGCGCCGATCTCACGAACCCGGTAGATCTCGTGCAGGTCGGCCACCGCGATCTGGCCCGGCGCCACCCGCTGCGCATCCCCCCCCAACGTTGCGTAGGTCAGGTAGCAGGAGGGATAGCGCAGCGCCAGGACCCGACTGGCCATCCCCGCCGCGTCCATGGCGATGGCGATGGTGGGACAATCGGCCTCCCGCCAGACCCGCATCACGGGCGCCAGATCGGCCACCTCACGGGCCATACCCACCAGCTTGACCACGTCCGCCCCCAGCCCCGCCAGCGAGCGATAACGATCCACCAGATCGTCCGGCATCCGGTCGAAATCATGCCGCGAGATGATCAGCCGGGTCCGGGGCCGCTCCGCGTCCGCCAGGAGATGCACCGCGTCCCACTCGATATCCACGTGCTCAGCCCCCAACTCGATCGCCTGGAGAAGCGGGCGCACACGCAGGAGCTCCTCCCCCTGGAACCGCCCTCCCTCCCGCACAGGGCGATGGGTGATCACCACCGGGCAAGGGCGATGTCGCAGAAGGGTCGGCAGGTCATACTCATCCATGAGGTCCAGGCGAATCTCCGCCACGTCGGCCACTCGGGCCACCTGATCCATTAGCCGCAACATCTCATCGGTGTGGGCCGCCCCCAAGGACACGGCGATCAACGGTCGCGACATACGCTTTCCTTTCATGTGAGACGATCTCTCCAACGGGCCAAGCGATTCTAACGTATCCGCCTGCCCCCGTCAACCGAAACCGCCCTCCATGCCCGGCCGCACAGCCGGTCAAGCTCACACACTCATCACACATCACACACAGCGGATTGAGCGTGGGAGCTGGCGCTGCTGTGGCCCGGCGCCAGCAGGCCGCCTCCTCGCACTCAACCACACACAGCCGGCTGAGCTCCCATGCTCAGCCGGCCACCGGCGCCAAGTGCATCACATGGGAGCACGCTTCTACACCCGCGGGGTTCTTCGGAGGGGCGGCCAGCCCCTCCGAAGAACTTTTTAGCCCCTTACCTGCCCCGTGGGGCCGAAAGCCCCCGGCCCAAGCCCCAGCCAAGCAGGTCAAGAGCTGGAAAGAAGATTTTCTGCGGAGGGGTCCTCCCTCCGCACCTCCCCTCTCGATCATACACAGCAGGCTGAGCTCCCATGCTCAGCCCGCCAATCAGTGCCGGCGCTGCTGCGGTCCGGCGCCAATCCGGCGCCGCCACCGGGCACATGATCCCCCACGCGGCCGGTTCGCACTTTTCACCAATCCGGGTATAATGACCGCGCTACCTGCGGATCGTGGTGCGGGCTCGCGCCCTCTCATGCAAAACTGCCCGCCCAGCGCCCGATCCCATCGGAAAGCGACGTTCCAACCCACCCAAACTCAGGAGGGCCCCTTGCACATCACCGATCTAAAGGCGACACCCGTCGCCTTCCCCGATCCGCCCCTACGCAACGCGTGGGGTGTGCACGCGCCTCTTGCCTTCCGCACCATCATTGAGATCACCACCGACGAGGGGATCACCGGGGTCGCCGAGGCGTACGGCGCCAGCGCAAGTTCCATCCTCTCCCCGGAACACGACCCAGGACAGGGCCCGTTCAGAGCCGCCCAACGCGCCCTCATCGGCGCGGATCCATACCACCTGAATCGTATCCGCTACCTGGTCCCCTCCCCGCGCATCTATCAGGCGGTGGAGATCGCCTGCCTGGACATCATCGGCCAGGCCGTGGGCAAGCCCATCTCCGACCTGCTGGGCGGCGCCGTGCGGGACCGCGTCCCCTTCGCCGCCTACCTGTTCTACAAATACGAGGGGGACGATCCCTGGGGCGAGGTGGGCACCCCGGAGGCGATGGTGCGAGAGGCGGAGATGTTCGTCCAGCAGCACGGATTCCGCACACTCAAGCTCAAGGGGGGCGTACTGCCCCCACGAGAGGAGGCGGAGACCATTCGCCTGCTGAGGGAGCGCTTCGGGCCCGACTATCAGCTTCGCATCGACCCCAACGCCATCTGGTCGGTGGAGACCTCCATCCGCATGGCCCGGCAGCTGGAGCCCTACGACCTGGAATATCTGGAGGATCCCACGTGGGGCATCAGCGGCATGGCTGAGGTCGCCCGGCGCACCTCGATCCCGCTGGCCACCAACATGTGCGTGACCCGATTCGAGGACATCCCGCAGGCGGTGCGCGCCGGAGCCGTCAACGTGATCCTAGGCGATCACCACAGCTGGGGCGGCCTCACCGCATTCCAGCGGCTGGGGCACATCTGCGCCACCTTTGGCCTGGGAATGAGCATGCACTCCAACTCTCATCTGGGCCTGTCCATGGCCGCCATGCTGCACGCAGCGGCCATCACGCCGAACTTGATCACCGCCTGCGACACCCATTACAATTGGCTGCAGGAGGACATCATCGCCGGCGACATGTTCCGATTCCAGGATGGGACGCTGCCCGTGCCCACCGCTCCCGGGCTGGGCGTGCGCCCGGATCCGGACAGGCTGGCCCGCTTCCACGAGCGTTACATCAAGAGCCGGGAGCGGGCAAGGGACGACACGGCCGCCATGCGCCGTCGTGATCCGGGCTACCTGCCACTACGCCCACGCTGGTGAGCCGTGAGCGCCGGTTCAACGCCCAGTTGGGCATCTCATAGCCGGCATTGCGTCGCCTGCCAAATCCTATCCTCGTAACCAGGAGGAGCCATGACCGATTTCGCCGCTTTCGATCGTTATGTCGAATCACATGCGGACCTGTACCTGGAGCGGCTCAAGGGCATTTTGCGCATCCCCAGCATCGCCGCCCAGGGCAAAGGGCTGCAGGAGGCCGCCGATTGGGTCTGCGACATGGCCCGAGAGATCGGGCTGGAGCCCCGCCAGATCACCGTGGACGACAGCGCGCCGTTCGTGGTGGCGCAGGGAGGCCAGGGCGATCGCGGGCTCATGATCTACAACCATTACGACGTGCAACCTCCCGAGCCGCTGGAGGAGTGGGAGTCGCCGCCGTTTGAGCCCACGGAGCGCGATGGCCGGATCTACGCCCGGGGTGTGGCCGACAACAAGGGGAATCTCGTCGCCCGGATGTGCGCCGTCGAGGCGTACCAGCAGGTGATCGGACCGCTGCCCGTGCGCGTGCAATTCGTCGTCGAGGGCGAGGAGGAGATCGGCAGCAAGCACGTGGAGGCGTTCGCCCATGCCCATCCGGAGCTGTTCCGGGACATGAACGGCTGTCTGTGGGAGGCCGGCTACCGGGATGAGAGCGGCCGCCCGGTCATCAGCCTGGGGCTGCGCGGCATCCTGGCCGTGGAGCTGCACGCGCGTACGGCCCGGATCGACGCGCACTCCGGCAACGGAAGCCTCTATCCCAACGCGGCCTGGCGGCTGGTGGAGGCCCTCAGCACCCTGCGCACGCCCGACGGCGAGATCACCATCGACGGCTTCATGGACCACGTGCGGCCGCCCACCCAGGCCGATCTGGAGCTGTTGGCCCGGATCCCCTACCCGGATGAGCTGATCCGCCAGCGCCTGGGCATGAAGTCCTTCCTGGGCGGGGTCACCGGACAGGAAGCGCTGCGCCAGCTGCTGTTCCGCCCCTCGTGCAGCATCAACGGCATCTGGGGCGGATATACCGGACAGGGCTCTAAGACCGTGATCCCCAAGGAGGCGGCAGCCAAGCTGGATATGCGGCTGATCCCCGATCTGACGCCTGATCTGGCCTATGATCTGCTATGCGCCCATCTGCAGCGGCGCGGCTTCGACGATGTGGAGGTGGTGCGCATGGAGGTGGGCGAGATGCCCGCGCGCACACCGCCGGACGCGCCGATCGTGGCCGCGGCCAAGGCCGTCGTACAGGAGGTCGCCCAGGCCGAGCCGATCATCTTCCCCTTCATGGCCGGCAGCGGGCCTATGTATCCACTCTGCCAGGCCTTTGGCATCCCGGCCGTGTCCTTTGGCGTCGGCCACGCGGCCAGCCAGGTGCACGCGCCCAACGAGAACATCTATATCCAGCACTTCATCGACGGCATCAAGGCCGCCGGGCGGTTCCTCGCGGCCGTGGCCGAGATGCCCGACGCATAACATACCCGCACGAAGAGGGGGGACTTTGCCATGCGTACAACGATCTCTTCCGCAACCCGCACGGTGACGATCAGCCCGGACGATCCGTTCGTCATCATCGGTGAGCGCATCAATCCCACCGGCCGCAGGCAGCTGCTGGCCGAAATGCAGGCCGGTGATCTCAGCCGCGTGCGTCGGGACGCCATCTCGCAGACGGAGTCCGGAGCCCATATTTTGGATGTGAACGCGGGTGTGCCGGGGGCTGACGAGGTCGCCCTGCTCACCCAGGTCGTGAAGGAGGTGATGGCGGTCACCGACCTGCCCCTCTGCTTCGATTCCGCCAACCCCGCCGCGCTGGAGGCCGCCCTGGAGCTCTACACGGGCAAGCCTTTGATCAACTCCGTCACCGGTGAGGAGTCGTCCATGGAGCGGGTGCTCCCGCTGGTGAAAAAGTACAACGCGGCGGTGATCGCCATGCCCAACGACGAGGGCGGCATCCACCTCGACCCGCAGGAGCGCCTGGCCGTCGCCCGCAAGATCCTGGAGCGGGCCCAGGATTATGGCATCCCGCCGGAGGACGTGATCATCGACTGCCAGGCGATGGCCGTCAGCGCCGATCACCGTGCCGGCCCGGCCACCCTGGAGACGATCCGCCTGGTCCGTCAGGAGTTGGGCAACAACACCACCATCGGAGCGAGCAACATCTCCTTCGGGCTGCCGGATCGCAAGGCGCTGAACGCTACCTTCCTGGCCATGGCCATCGCCGTGGGGCTCACCTGTGCCATCACCAATCCCAACGTGGCCGAGATCCGTAAGACGATCCGGGCGGCCGACCTGTTCATGGGCCGCGATGAGTTCGCCATGAACTGGATCACCGCCTTCCGGGCCGAGCAGGCCGAGAAATCCTAGCGCCTCCGGCAGCTCTCCCAGCTTCCATCCGCCCTGCGGGGCCGGAGGCCACCGCCCAAGCCCTCATTAAGCAGGTAGGCGATGGGGCTCGATTCGGAAAACGAAAAACGGCCGGCTCTCGTGTCAGAGAGCCGGCCGTTGGCGTTCCGATGCGATCAGCCCGTTACGGCACGTACTGGATCGTCAGCCGTGGGCGCATCTCCGGCTGCCACCACTCCGAGGAGTAGAACCGGTACTCCACCGCCCCCGGGCTCTGCCCCTTGAGGAGCACCCCGTAGTTGGCGCCGTCCACCCACCGCTGGACGATCGCCGTCACGTCCAGCGAAGCCCATCCGGATGCGCGCTCCAGCAGGGTGGAATCCGTCGGCTCCGCATCCCGATCGGTGTTCACATCATTGGCGCCGGGCTGTCCCCAACGCTGGCCCGCCTGCGCGTATTCCCAGGTGGCCTGGGCCGCGCTCCAGGGCCGCTTGACCCCATAGGCCTCCAGCGTCAGCGGGTTGCTGTTGGACCGGGCGTACTGGTACAGGTCCAGCGTCGCCCGAATGACCCGGGCGCCATCCGGCACCACCCCGTCCAGATCGAAGAACAGCAGCGCACCCATCACGTTCCTCGAGCGCACCTTCAGGCCCGTGCTGGAGCCGTAGTTGCTCCCAGGCGACCAGGCGTTGATGAACGTGTCCTGGGCGTTCACGTTTCCGGACACCCCATGCTGCACCACGATCGTCAACGGCGTCGGAGTGGGTGTGGGCGACGGGGTAGGCGTTGGCGTGGCGATGGCGCCCACCAGAGCCAGGTCCCCGAACTCGTTCTGGCGGCTGATGGTGCTGGTTCCCTCCCAGATGAGGTAGCTATCCCAGTCGCCGCCATCATCGTCATCGTGCAACCCGACGGTGAACCCGAGCACCTGGCCGGTGTAGAAGTTGCCGCCACCCAACAACTTCTTCGGCACGGCGATCTCGATGATGTACCCGTCAGCCGTGGTCTGGACGTTGGAGATCAGGTCCGGCACCGGGTTGACGCCGAAGTCGGTCACCCGGCCGTCCACGGCGAAGGTGAACTGGTGATCGTCCGCGCTGCCGCCCGCATCGTCGTTGCTGCCATCGAAGCCCAGCTCGACGCCGTCATCGCGCCAGATATCGGTGCTGTCCGCCACGATGATGTCATCCACGACCTGGATGGCAAGGTAGAGATAGTTCTGGTCCCAGCGGCTGCGCAGCGTCAGGCTGACGTCGCTCGGGGCAGGCGAGGAGCGCGGGTTCACGTAACGGGCCGTGTTCACGTCCAACACCAGCGTGGGCTCGCCACCCCAATCGCTCAGGTCGCCATCGATGACCGGCGGATTGGCCGTGTAATGGCTTTCGATCTGACGCCGCTGATCCGGCAGCGAGTTGGTCGGCGTCGCCGTCGGAACCGGCGTGGGTGTAGAGGGCAACGTGGCCGTCGGCGTCGGCGTGTACGTAGGCGTAGGCGTCGGCGGCGGCGCCGTCGTGTACTTCACCCGCAACCGCGGCCAATACGCCATCGCCGAATTCTCCCGCGACGCAAACGAATACTCCACCTTCCCACTACTCACCCCTCGCAACTGCATCCCCTCATTCGCTCGCTCCCCATTCACCCACGCCTGCACCAACGCCCTCACATCCAACCGCACATACCCCTGATCCTGATTCAAATCCACCATCGCCACAGGCTCACTATCCCGATCCGTCCCTCCTACCGCCCCAGCTACTCCCCACCTCTCTCCAACTCGCGCCCAATCCCAATTCGCCTGCTTCTCCTCCCAACCTCGCCGCATCCCATACACTTCCAACCGCAACGCATTCCCATTCGACCGACTGTTCTGGAATAACCTTAACTCCGCCTCCTGGATCACCACCCCCGACGGAATCTTGCTCACATCAAACCACACCAACCCATGCATCACATCCTGCGAACGCACACGGAACGTCGTCCGCCCACCATAATTCGTCCCCGCAGACCACGCATTCAAATACGTGTCCGCACCCGCTACCAACTCCACCTCCACCGGCGTGCCACCCACCGGCACCGTCGGCGTCGGCGTCACCGTCGCACCCCCAGGCGGAGGCACAGGCGTCGACGTCCACGTCGCCGTCGGAACCGGCGTGGAAGTAGGCAGAGGCTGGCCACTGCCACCACCGTAATGCCAGATGTGCCCCTGGTCATCGCCGACCCACAGGTCATCCTCGCCGAACACGTACAGCGACATCAGGTTCGCCGTCGTCGGCGGGCCGTCCATCCGCTGCCAGGTCTGGCCATCCGTCGTGCGATAGATGTGCCCCTCCCAGCCGATGGCGTATCCCAGCCGGTCGTTCACCATCTGCACGCGCTCTAGGGCCACGGGGACCTTCGCCTGGAGCTCGAACTTCGGCGAGCTGCTCGTCGCGTTGCTGATCTTGAGGATGATGCCGGGCGAATCGTTGGGCCCGGGATCCTCCAAAGTGGCCACGATCCACCCAGTGTCCTTGTCCACAAAGCTGATCCCGTACGCATACCGGACGTCAGCCTTGGGATCCAGGGCGAGCAACTGCTGGTCCGTGTACCAGGCCTTCATCCCCCAGTGAGCACCGCCGTCCCAGGAGTAGTACAGCCGTCCCTTGGCAGCGGCAAAGCAGACGCTGGTGGTCGGGCACTCGATGTCCCGCACCACGAAGTTGTTCGTGACGGGGACGGGGCCGAAGTTGTACCCGTCGGTGGAGCGCAGGATGAAGTTCAGCGTCGTGCCCACCAGGACGGTATTCCCCGTGCCGGTCCAGCGGACGGAGTACAGGAACCCGCCGTACGGGTTGCCGTACCGATCCGTCGGCCGCGGCGACTTCTGCCAGCTCGCCCCGCCGTTGGTGGTCCGCATGATGGTCGCAAACCGGCCGACCACCCAGCACGTGTTCTCATCCTTGCAGTCCACGGACGACAGGAAGGCCCGATTCGCCGTGGCCGGATGCTCGACCTCCGTCCAGGTACGCCCGCCATCCGTGGTCTTGTAGATGAAGGCCGTGCCGCTGCTCTCCGTCCACTCCGGCCCACCCACGGCATAGCCGACATTCCGGCTGGGGAAGTCGATCCACCACACCTTGAGAGAGGGCGGCGCCTTGGGCACCGTGAACGAGAGCTCCCAGCCGCCACTACCGCCAGGCGATGGTGTGGCCGTAGGCGCCGAGACGGTCGGGGTCGGCGTAGCCGTAGGCGGCGCCGACGTAGGCGTGGGGCCAGGCCCTCCTTCCACGTAGTAGGTCACGCGCAGCCGCGGCCGGATGGACACATTCTCCGCCTCCGAGCTGGCGTACGTGTACCGCACGTTCGCGTAGCTGGGCCCCTTCAGCAGGATGCCATGGTTGCTGGACGGGTTGGCCAGCCACTTGGCCACCAGGCTGGTCACGTCCAGACTCACCCAGCTGTTCAGGCGGCTGACGTTGACGCTGTCCACCGGATCGGCCGCCCGATCGACGTTCACGCCATTCGCGCCCGGCTGCGACCACAGCCCGCCGATGACCGCCTGCTGCCACGTGGCCTGCACATCGTTCCAGCTGCGCAAGACCTCGTACGCCTCTAACGTCTGCGTATTGGAGTTCGAGCGGGCGATGGGGTACACGTCCAGCCACGCCTTCGTGACCACGGCACCCGCGGGCAGACGCCCCTCCAGGTCAAAGCGCAACAGCGCGTGCATCTGGTCCCGGGAGCGCACCCGAAGCTCCACATCGCGGCCGTAGTTGCTTCCCGGAGACCAGGAGCTCAGCCACGTATCCGACGTGCCGTTGTAGCTGCCCACCCCCTCCTGCAGGACGATGGAGGACAGCTGGCTGGTGGGCGTCGGGGTAGACGTCGGCTGCCCCGGCGGGACCGGCGTCGAGGTCGGCACGAGCGTGGGTGTCGGGGTGGGCTCCGTCGAGCCACCCACCGTGTACGTGACCACCAGGCGAGGGCGCAGACTCGGGTCTATGGCGTCGGAGGAGTAGAAGCTGTACTCCACCTTGGCCTCGCTCTGCCCCTTCAGCAGCAGACCGTAATTGGCAAGCGGGTTGACCGCCCAGTCACGCACCAGCGACGTCACATCCACCGTCACCCATCCGTTGGCGTCCGGCAGCGGAACGCTGGCCACAGGCGTGGCATCGCGGTCCACCTGCGGCTGCTCCGCGCCGGGCGCGCCCCAGGCCGATCCCGACTGTGCGATCTGCCAGGTCGCCTGGGACTCTTGCCACGACCGCCTCACCCCGTACACCTCCAGATCCATGGGATTGCCGTTGGTACGATTGAAGCGATAGAGGTGAAGCGTCGCGCCGGTGACGGGCGCGCGGGCGGGGATGCTGGACAGGTCGAACTGCAGTAGCCCATTCATCACGCCCTGAGAGCGCACCGCGATGCGAGCCTCCTTGCCGAAGTTGCTCGTGGGCTGCCACGCGCTCAGGAACGTATCGGCCGTGCCCTGGTAGCCGTCCACCCCCTCCTGGAGGCTCACCGTGACGGGCATGCCCGGCTTCCGGATCACCTGGACGAAGTGGATGATCTCATCGCCATCGTCCCGGCTCCAGATGCGGAAGTCGCTGCCCGCGTACTTCCCGCCGCCGGGCTGACCATCGGCGAACTCCGCATCATCCAGCTCGAAGCTCACCTTCTTCCAGGTCCGGGTATTCGTCTTGCGCACGATGCCGGCGCTCTTGAAGTTGTCCGTGCCCACCGCGTCGTACTGGAGCTCCCACGTGTCCGTGCCCTGGTCGTAGTAAATGACGTTGATGGTGACCCGATTCGTGCCGCCGTAGATATACCCGTTGTCCACATCAAAGTACATGTACGGGTTATCCGTGGCCTCATCGGTACGACGCGTATATCGGCCCTCGGGAGCCGAGCCCACGCGCCAGAGCGGCACCGTCTTCCCGCCCGGCGCGTCGTCGTTCTGATACAGCCAGAAATCGTAATTGCCGTATTGAGGATACCAGGACCCTTCCGTCTCCCGGAGCGCCACCCACACGCTGGGCGTATCCTCCAGGGTGCGCCCCAGATGCTCGTTGGCGAACTCCAGGATCTCGAATCGATCGGGGTCCGTCACCACATCAAGGGAGAAGACGAAGTAATCAGCGTGCTTGTTCAGGCCGCTGTAGACGCCCCACAGGGTGCCCTCCACGCCGGTCATCAGGTTGTCGTAGCTCTCCCAGGCGATGGGCACCTTCTCCCACCACTTGAACATGGGATCGTACTGCCCCGCCCCGAACAGCGAGTAATCGGGATTGTCGATGATCATCCCATCGCCGCCGTCGGGCCGGAGGCCGTTGTGCTTGAGGCCAACGCCCCGGGACGCCGCATAGTCGGTGAACCGACGGCGCTCCGACTGGCGAATGAAGGTCGGGGCATACTGGAGGAAGAGGGTCGTGCGCGGGAACGCGTTCACGTACATGTCCACGATGCGGTTGACCGTCTCCACCCACAGATCGCTGGTCAGGCCGGCCGCCTCCAGGCAGGAATCGAACTGATTCTCCGCCGGCTGGGTCTCCCCATAAAGGCCGGCCGCCACCTGCACCCACTCGATGCGCGGGTCGCCATCGTACCGCGCGCCGACCGCCGACACGAACTTCTCGTACTCGGCCAGGAAGTCCGGATGCCAGTAACGGGGGATGATGTACCCGTCGCAGTTCACCTTCAAGTGCGGGTACTTGGCGAAGAGCCAGTCCGGCGTCGCGTAGCTCTCCTTGGAATCGATTCCCCCATAGGTATCAAAGGCGATCCCCACGTATTTGCCATAGGCGATATGATCGTCGACCCAACGATCCACCACATCCCAGCGATAATTCCCCTCCGTCGGCTCTAAACGCGTCCAGCTGAAGTCCTGATGGCTGCCGACGATGGGGTACTTCTGAGGATCCAGGTTCACGTAATCCCAAAAGACATAAATTCCCGGGCGACGCACGCCAGGCCGCGCTGCCGGCTCGCTTAAAGCTTCCTGTCGCGCCGGTTCCTGGACCGCGCCTGGAGCCGCCTCAGCCCGATTTGTACCCACCATAGAGGTCGAGCTCGCAAAGAAGCCGACCGCTATGAGGACCAAGCAGACAAACCAGGTGGACAGGCGGACAAGCGGGTTCATTTTCTGCATAGTTGCTCCCTCGCTCACGTTTTGGATTTCACGTGGGCAATCTCTCGTGAATCGTGCCAATGCGCCCGGCTGTCCAGACACAACCGGGCGCTCTACCAATTTATTCTCACTTCCATTCTAAGAGAAAAGGGACTCCGGAATCAATAGGCCCAATAGTCCATTAAACTACGAAACCCGGCGGATTTCAGGCGCTCCTCATACACAACGTAGCGAGAGCTGGAAAGGATACGCCCCAAGAAGCACCTCAGGATGATACCAGATGGGACATTGGAGATCTTCAAGCGGTGAATGCGTCCGGTCCGGGGCAAATCCCACGACCAGCAGGCCAGATCCCCACCCATCGCCCGCGCCCGGTCCCATCGGCGATGTGGGGGATGCCGTCTGCTGGCGTGAGCCAGATCAACCACATAGAGGATGATGGAAGCCTTCCAACGCCGCAGGAAAAGCACGTCCCGTCCGAAGCGCCCTGCCGGGTGCCCATGACCCCACCCATCAGAGGCCCACGGCCGAGGCGTCTGTCAAAAAGGCCGGGACTCTCCCCGGCCCTCCAGTGCGCTAACCAGCGTCCTTACCCGAGAGCACCACGGGAATGGTCTTGAGCAAGATCCACAGGTCCAGCGCCAGCGAGCGGTTTTCAATATACTGGATGTCCAGGGCCACGATCTCGTTGAACGTCAGACGGCTGCGCCCATTGATCTGGGCCAGCCCGGTGATCCCGGGCAACACCTCCAGCCGCCGACGATGCCAGTCGTTATACTGCTCCAGCTCATAGTCCGGGAGCGCTCGCGGCCCCACCAGGCTCATATCCCCCTTCAACACGTTCACAAGCTGGGGCAGTTCGTCCAGGCTGGTGCGTCGCAAGATCTTCCCCACGCGGGTGATGCAACGCCCATTGCTGGCCGGCTTGTAGAGGTGGTGATGATCGCCCGTTCCATTGCCGTTGATGTAGGTGCGCACGAACTCACGATGCGCCACGGTGTGATCCGTATCGGCGGTCATGGAGCGGAATTTATAGAAGCGGAAGACCCGGCCATTCTTCCCCAGGCGCCGCTGCACGTAGATCACGGGGCCAGGAGAGTCCAACTTGATCGCGATGGCGATGATGAGCATGAGCGGCGAGAGGATCACGAGGAGCGCGGTGGCCAAGACGATATCCAGCAATCGCTTGGTCAGCTCATAGCCACGCCCGGAAGCCCATAGGCCGCCCCGTGGGCGATCCGTGGAAGACGCAGGTGTCGTCTGCCGCCATGGAGTCGCCTGTCTCTGCCCTTGCAACATGCATCCTCCTCCAGCCGTAGTACGATGTGTGAGCATCTGGCCCCGGGAATCACCTCACGGCGCCACCCAATAATCGATAATCAACTGCGGCCGACGGTTGATGTTCCCCGTCTCCGAACTGGCGAAATCATACTGGACGTTGGCCTCGTCCAGGCCCGCAAGCCCTTTCAGGATCACACCCTGGTTCGTGCCAGGGTCAGCGACCCAATCCTGAGCCGCCAACGTGATGTTCCAACGATACCATCCCCCTAAAGCATTGACGGTAACGGTGTCCAAAGGCAACGCGGAACAGTCCGTCATCGAGTCATTACAGCCCGGCTGGGCCCATGGATTGTCCTTGCTGGCATAGTACCAGTTGGCCTGTCCCTCTTTCCAGGCACGCAGGACCTGATAGGCCGCTATCCGGATCTCGTTGTCATTGCTGCGATCCTGGGCGTACAACTTCAGCCAGGCGCCCGCAATGTGAGCCTTCGCGGGCAACACCCCTAGGTCGAACCGGATCAGAGAGGACATGATGTCCGTCGGACCCGGAGGACGATCATACCGGACCGAAAGCCAGGGCTCGTTCCCGTAGTTGGTGTTCGGGTCCCAGGCGTTCAAAAAGGTATCAGTCGTCCCATTATAACCGGATTGCCCGCTCTGCAAAATAACACGGGTGGTGATGGGCGTCGGCGTCGGTGTAGGCGTCGGCGGGGGATACGCCCGCAGCCAGGCCGGCAGATAAGCCAGGTGGCGGATCGGCGTAGGTGTCGGTGTGGCCGTCGGTGTGGGCGTGGGCGTCGGGGTGATCGTCGGCGTTGACGTCGAGGTTGGGGTCGGTGTCGCAGTGGCAAAGGGACCACCCTGGCAGGCCACGGAGAGTTCATAGGAGCCCGCCGACCCTCCATAACCATCCACGACGATGTACAGATCCTCGGGGCCCCACGAGATCTGCGTCCCCCAATCTCCATATGCCTCACAACGACCCGGATCCGGCGCCGAGAGCAGGAACACATCCAGGTCGGCCGATCCCGGATCGTAGTTCAGCGTGACGGTCACCCACTGGCTGGCCGCCGAATGCAGGACGTAGACCCGCTCCGGGCCGGTCTCCGGCCAGTAGGGGACGCAGCTGTACGTGTCAGCCCGCTGAGCCCCTCCCTCCGTGCTCCCCAAGTATACGCCCTGACAGTAGGCAGGCTCAATAATCCCTACATCCCAGTACGGGGTCGGCGTGACGGTCGGGGTCACGGTGGGGGTCGGCGTGGACGTGGGCGTGGGAGCGGGCGTGCCCACCTGCCGCAGCCGCACGTTCACCGTGAACGTCTGCCCGTCCTGCACCTGCACGAACCGGGGCCATGAGCCGGGATCGAACAGCTCATAGCCGCCGGGGGGGATCGCATCCAGCAGATATCCGCCATCGAGCCCCGTGAACCGATACGCGCCCTCCTGATCCGTATACTGCTCCTGGCGAAAGTCGTTCGCCCCCGTCAAGATCATCTGGACCCACGCCACCCGCGGCTCATCCGGGTCCAGATCCCCCGCCCCGTCCACATCCACCCAGGCCACACCGGTAAGCTGGCCGGTTCCGGAAAGCCCCACCAGGGAAGCCATCGCCGGCTGCCTGGGCGGGACGAACCAGGCCACCGCCAGCGCACAGGACAGGCCCACGACCAGGATGAGGACGGTTCGTCTCATAACGCCAGGCTTCCAGCGACGGACACGGCAAGGGACACTCCGCACGGAGCCAGAGAAACGGGGTTTTGCGACGGCACAGTGAGGCGACGCCGTCGCAAAACCCCCATGCAACCGCAGGCCAAGCGGGAGAGCTCAGCCTGCGGCTGCGTCGTCCAGGTCTCGAACGGTTTCCCCATTGCCCGAGCCATATCCGTCGCGAGACGTACGATCACGAAAGGTCCTCAACCGGCATCACCACCGGAGCAGCATCGGCAGATACAGATGGCTCGCCTCAGGCGTCGGCGTCGGGGTGATCGTGGGCGTGGGCGTCGGCGTCGCCTCCTGGTGCGGGAAGCTGTAGGTCATCACCTGGCCGGCGAAGACCTGCACCGGCATGATCGGCGCCACCCAGGTCCATCCCTCCGGAGGCTGGTCCTCCTGCAGCGTGTACTGGCCGGGATCCAGGGTCGTATACCGCACCCAGCCGTCCGCCCCACTGGTCTGCGTCTCCGAGTAGGAGCCCGAGTCCTTCAGCGTCAGCACGGCGCCGCTGAGCAGCGGCTCGCCCTCGTCGTAGTTCCAGTTCCCATTCAGATCGCCATAGGCCCGGACGTGGATGTCGCCAGTGGACGGCGTCGGCGTGGGCGTCGGCGTGGGCTGCGTGCCCAGGTTGGTCACGTCCACAAAGTGGATCCACTCGTCGCCATCGCCCCGGCTGTTGATGCGGAAGTCCATCCCTTCCCCGCTCCAGCCGCTGGGCTTCAACTGATTGTCAAAGCGCGCATCCGACAGGTCGAAGACCACCGTCTTGAGCTGCCCGGTGTTGGTCTTGGTCACGATCTCGGTCTCCTTAGGGCCGGTGACCGAGTCGTAGGTGATGTTGAAGGTGTCCGTACCCAGGTCCACGTACTTCACCGTGATCTGCACATGGCTTTGGCCGCCGCGCAGATACCCGTCATCCACGTCAAACCACATGTACGGGTTGTTGGTCCCCTGATCGGTGCGCCGGATCACGTAGGCCTCGGGCAGCGTGTCCGGGGTCCCCAGGTTTGGGTTGTACGGATTGGAGTAGCAGGGGTAGTTGGAGCCATAGATGTCCGTCGCGTAGGAGCCGCCACACGCGCCCAGCCCCGTCACGGAGGAGTCGTTGGTCTCCGGAACCGTCCGGCCGCCCGGGATATCGTCCCGCTGGTACAGCCAGAAGCTGTAGTTGCCCAACTGCGGGTAGGGGCCGCTTTCCGGGCTGGTCCAGCACGGCTTCCACGGCGAGCGGTGCTCCCGCAGGGCGACCCACACGCTGGGCGTGTTCTCCCGGGTCTTCCCCATGTACTGCCGCGCCCACTGCAGGATGTCCGCGAACTCCGGATCGGTCACCACCGACTGCTCCAGGCGGTAGAAGTCCGCGTGCTTGTCCAGGCCGTTGTACACGGCCCACAGCGCCCGCGCCTGATCGCACAGCATGTAGTCGTAGCTCTCCCAGGCCACGGGCACAGTCTGGTTCCACTTCATGATGGGCTCATACTTGCCCGCCCCCGGGTACGAGGCGAGCTGCCCTCGCACCGTGCCGTTGGCATCGTCGGTCAGACCGTTGAAGGAGAGGCCCGCGCCCACCGAGGCGGCATAATCGGTCGTGATCTGCTTCTCCTGAATGGTCTTGTAGCTGGGAGCGTACTGCAAAAGCACGGGCTTCAGCGGCTGATACGGCGGGTTGGGCGAGATGGAGAAGGCCTTCGCGTACTCCGTGGTGATCTCCTTGACGAAATTGATCCACACGTCGCCGGTCAGGCCAGCGGCCTGAATGACGCTATCGTACTGGTTCTCCACCGGCTGGTTCTCGCCCCAGACGCCGGTCCCGATCGCCACCATCGCCACCCGGGGATCGTTCTTGTAGCGGGCGCCCATCGCTCGGATGAAGCGCTTGTAGGCGTTCTTGTACCCATCGCTGTGATACTTGGGGATCAGGTGGCTGACCTCCAGGCCGACATCATCGATGTAGAACGTGGTGGGATTGGCCGCGTCGTTGACCAGCTTGAAGTGCACCTGGATGGTGTTGCCGCGATACGCGGCGAGGTCCACGGTCACCGGCGAGGACCAGGTATTGGTGATGACGGTGTTGTCCAGCGTGTACACGGTGCCCAGCAGGCTCCCGGCCCCGTTGCGGATCTCCACGGAGAGCTGATCATGCACGCCGGAGGTCTCCGTCGTCGTCATGTACCAGCGGAACGACAGCCGGGCGATAGGCACCTCCACGGGCAGGCGAATGTTCCAGTGATACACCCTGTCCGTGGTGTTCGGGGTGCCGCCCAGGCGAGCGGAGTAGCCGGAGCCACCGTAAGGGTTCTCATCATTGATGACGGCGTTCCCCTCCGTCGTCCACCCTCTATCGCCCCGGTCAAAGTTGCCGTTCTGGCCGCCCGCGTAGTAGTTCAGCGTATCACCGGCCTCAATGACGGTATCGCCGAGCCGGATCGCGTAATCGGGCATGGCCCGGATGTCGCCGCAGCACTTACCATCGTAGGTGCTGATGAAGATCCCCGCGCCCAGGCCGGCGTTATGCATCTTGTCCAGGAACCTGTCCAACAGGCCCCAGTTGTACACGCCATCGCCGATCTCCAGCTCGGACCACTGGAAGAATCGCACGCTGCCATCCACCGGGTACTGCGCCGGGTCTAACACCGTGCTGCCGTAGTTGAGGTAGTAGATGCCGGGCTTGATGTCCGCCGGGATCTTCTGCACTCCCTCCGGCCCCACCTGAGGCGTGGGCTCCGCAGCCGTCGACGGCACGCGTGTATCCAATGCCAGGCTCGCCGTCGACGCCAGCAAGGATATCACCATCACGAAGGTGAACGCCCATCCCAATCGCATTTTGCGCATCCGCTATACTCCTTTCCCATCTTCCAGACAAAGTTCATGTGCCGTATACACGGCATCGCCCAGGCGTCAAGGCCACGGGCGCGTCATTACGAGGAAACGGATACCGGACTTTCGGCATCGAGACGCTGACCCGGGCCGGGCCCGGTCTCCGGCCCCGTCCGCCCGGTCAGCAGAAACTTCACGTAGCGCTTGGCATCCTTCTTCAGCGCCACCTCCACCCCACAGGCGCTGTTACACTTCGGGCACGCACGCTGCTTCATGCGGTCCCGATACGCCAGGTTCTCCGGCGCATAATAGATCTCACTGACCGAACGGCCCTCATCCACCACGTTGCCGATCTTGCGAGAGGAAAGGCAGTAGTACACATCACCGAAGGAATCCAGGACCAGGCCGTCCATGGAGAACGGACAGGGGGTCTGGCGCGGCCGGCCGTCCCGATACATGTGCACCATGTCATCCCAGTAGAACGCCGTGACGTTCCGCAACGACCGCTGCGCCGCCAGCTCCCGCATGAAGGCGATCAGCTCCTGCCGATCCTCCTCCCGGAAGTCGACCTCGTTCTGGCGATCCAGATTGGACACGTACGAATCATGGAAGCCAACGATCTGGAAGCCGTACGGGATACCCCTCTCCTCACACCAGGCCCGAAACTGGCGAACGTGGCGCAGATTCTGGTGCATCACCGTGTACCCCACGCCCAGCCAGAACTCGTACCGCTCTTGCAACGCGCGCAGCCCCTCCAGGGTCCGCTCAACCCTGGAGAACCCGCCGGGCACGCCCCGGATCTGATCATGCAAGTCGCCGAGCCCTTCCAGGGAGACGGAGATGCTGAATCGGATCTTGCGAGCCTGGCACATCTCCAATATTCGCTCGGTGTCCTCCACGATGCGCTCGGGGAGAAAACCGTTGGTCACGGTGGAAAGCGCCTTCAGCCGGGGCATCCGGTCCAGGAACATGCCCACCAGCGGGACCAGATCCTTGCGCAGGCTGGTCTCCCCTCCCGCCACCGTCAGGCGCTCGATCCCGCGAAAGATGTCATCCTCCATGACGCGCGAGAATTCCTCCAGGCTCAACTCACGCTCCGGCTTCATCTGCCAGATGTTGCACATCGCACAGCGGGCATTACACCGGTAGTTGACGATCACCTGAAGGATCTTGGGAGGCAACGGCCTGACATGGGACCGCACGTTATAATCATAGACACCGCTCAACCAGGTCCCCCAATCCACCCTCGCCAATTTCGCCACAGCGCCCATCCACGACATCTTCTCCCCCTCACGCACACTAGCACACGTATATGAACTTCAAATGAACGAGCTCGCTTGCGAAGATGACACTTTTTTCACACAAGGCGGGGGATCACTGCGGTGCACCCAATGAGGCAGGAATCCATGAGACGACCCAAAGGATACCCACCGGAATCGATGAAATCTCGCCGAGATCTCCGGGCGGCAGATCTACGGGGAGATCACAGCGATGGAGGCCGGACCCACCACCAACCGGCCGGCGCCCATTGTAGCACAGAGCCGGTCGGCTTCCAAACACGGGGGGCCGTCGATAGTGAATCCAAATGCGGACAAGGCCAGACGAGGCAGGTCAGGAACGGAAGCCAGGAAGCTTCTTGCGAGGGGCTGTGCCCCTCAAAGCCCCCCGCCGTATTCCCACACGAAAAGGGCACAAGATCATCCCCCTCGCGCCCTCGTGATGGCACGCGCCAATGCGGCCAGCCCATCCTCCAGCGTGACCTCGGGCTCCCAACGCAGCCACCGACGCGCCCGGCCGATGTCCGCCTCCAGCCGAATGGGCTCCTCCGTTGGGGGTTCCACCTGGGGCTCTACCGACTTCCCCCACGCCCGACCGGCCATCCGGGCCAGCTGAACCATGGAGGTCCCGCGCCCCGTCCCGATGTTGATCGGCTCGCCGTCGGCCTGGGGGACCGCCAACGCCCGCTCCAGCGCCCGCACCACATCGGTCACATGCACGAAATCCCGCACGTGCTCCGGGTGCCCCCGCACGACGGGCGGCCGCCCCTCCCACACCGATCGCAGGAAGAGCGCCTCAACGGTCGGCCGGGGAGAGCCATCTACCGCGGGGCCGTACACGTTGAACAGGCGCAGCACGACCGCCTCGATCCCCTCCGCCTGGACCGCGGCACGGCACCAGATCTCCCCGCTCAGCTTGCCGGCGCCATACGGCGTGACGGGGCGGCAGGGGACATCCTCCGCCACGGGCAGCGACTCCGGCCGGCCGTAGACCTGAGCCGAGGATGTGTACACCACACGTCGTACACCGGCCCGACGAGCGGCGGTCAACACATGAACCGTCCCCAGCGCGTTGACCCGGAATCCCTCCACCGGGTCCTCCCAGCAGCCCGCCACGGGCATGCAGGCCAGATGCACCACGGCCTCACATCCGGCGAAGGCCCGCGTCAACGCGTCCAGGTCCAGGATATCCGCCACCCGCACCGCGGCCGCGTCCGGCAGAGGGACATCCCGGCGCACCACCGCCACGGCGGGCGATCCCTCACGCGCCCGCCAGCGCAGGAAATGCCGCCCGATGTAGCCGGACGCGCCCGTCACGGCTACCCGTTCGATGGCGCTCATCCCGCCGATCCCAGCCGGCTCACGTACCAATGCACCGTGCGGGCGATCCCCTCCTCCAGCGACACGCGGGGCCGCCAGCCCAGCAACGAATGAGCCAGGCTCGCATCCGCCAGATGACGGCGCACGTCGGCCGGGCGCGGGGGAGCATGATGGATCTCCCCCTCGTACCCCAGCGCCTGGCAGATCAGGCGGACCAGTCGGTTGACGCTGACCTCCTGTCCGCTCGCCAGGTTGATCACACGGCCACGAGCCGCCTCGCTCCGGGACGCGGCCACCATGCCCTCGGCGATGTCGGTGACGAAGGTGTAATCCCGGGTCTGCTCGCCGTCTCCGTAGATGACGGGCGCCTGCCCCGCCAGGATGCGCCGGATCACGATGGGGATGACGCCCGCGTACTGACGCTCGTTCTGCCGCGGCCCATAGGTGTTGAAGGGGCGCACGATGACCGTATCCAGCCCAAAGGTGCGGGCATAGGAGCGCACCAGGAGGTCGGCCGCCGCCTTCGCCGCCGCGTACGGCGTCTCCACCGCCAGCGGATGCGCCTCGTCCATGGGCACGTACTGCGCGCTGCCGTACGCCTCCGAGCTAGAGCAGTGGATCAACGTCCGGTACATCCCCTGACGCCCTAGCTCGCACACGTTCAGGGCCATCTCCAGGATGCTACGGCTGGCCCACTTGGGACGCCGCAGCGAGGCCGGCAGAGGGATGGTCGCCAGATCGAAGACGATCTCGACCTCCTCCTCCTCCAAAATGCGCCGCATGGTCTGCGGCCGGCTCACATCCTCCGGATAGAAGCGCAGGGACGGATAGGCCCGTCGCGCCTCCTCCAGGTTCTCCCGTTTGCCCAGGAAGAGGTTATCGACCACGATCAGGCGGCCCGGCCGCTCGGCGATGAGCCGGTCCACCAGATGACTGCCGATGAATCCGGCCCCGCCCGTCACCAGCACCGACTTCCCCGTAAGCGTCAACACGTCCGTCTCCGCGCTCACAAGTCCAGGCGGATGAGCCGCCGTTCCCGCCCCGACTCCACCAGCTTCTCCGCCAGGTACACGGCACGCAGCCCCTCCTCGCCGCCTACCAGAGGCGGCTCGCCCCGCCTCACGGAGCGAACGAAGGCCTCCAGCTCCTCCTTCAACGGCTCCCGCCGCAGGATCTCGTAGCGGGTCACCTTCCCCTCGCTCACCCCCATCAGGGCCACCAATCCCTCCCAGCCGTTGGCCGAGCTGTTCTCGTAAAAGAACAGTTCCTGGGTCAGATAGTTGACCAGGAACATGCCCCGTTCGCCCAGGACGGTGAGCTGTCGGATCTTGGTGGGCGTCAACCAGTTGACATCCAGCAGGCCGATGGTGCCGTTGCGAAACTTGAGGAGGCCGGAGAGCAGGTCCTCGTGCTGGGCGTGGATCTCCCGCTCCGTCTCCGCATACAGGAACTGGATGGGAGCCCCGTTCAGGTACTCCATGATGTTGAGCTCGTGGGTGGCCAGATCGAAGACGACGCCCACATCCTCCACGCGGGATGGGAACGGCCCCACGCGGCGGGCGATCATCTGGAAGACGCGGCCGACCTGTCCCGCCTCCAGCCGGCGCTTCAGCTCGATGATGACCGGGTTGAAGCGCTCGATATGCCCCACCGCCAGCGTGATCCCTCGCGCCCGGGCGGCGTCGATCAGCTCCCGCCCCTCACGCACCGAAGCCGCCAGCGGCTTCTCCACGAACACGTGCAGGCCATGGGCGATCACGTCGCTGGCTACCTTGCAATGGGCCCGGGTGGGCACCGCAATAGTCACGATGTCCAGCCGTTCCCGATCCAGCATCTCCCGATAATCCGTGTAGGCGTTGGCCTTGTACGTGCGCGCCACGCGCTCCACGATCTCGGGCTCCACATCTGCCACGGCCACCAGGTCGACATCTTCCATCTGCGCCAGGATGCGCGCGTGGTTGCGCCCCATCGCGCCAACGCCGATCACTGCCGCTTGTATCATCGCCATCTCCAAGCCACCACCACACGATCCTTCCTCATCGCGTGATGGCTTGCTGTTTGATCCCCACGCCGATGCGCCACAGGGCACCCGCGGCCAGAACCAGTAAAACCGGCTCCACCGGGGCACGCATACGAAAACCGCCCCAGAATACCAGCGCATTGGCGGTAAAGCAAATCACGACCACATATAGGGGGCTCAGGAGCTTCCATCGCGACCGGTATAGCCCCGCTCCCACCACGGCCAGCGCCGCCATCGCCACATAGGCGTAGAACCCCAGATTCTCCGGGAAGCCCCGCGTGAAGCGGTACAGGTGCCAGAAGTTGACGAATCGCCAAAACGCCATCTCCGGCAGATCTTTCACGTGCGAGCGGATGAAGGCCAACCCCATGGCGCGCCACAATCGATCGCGCGCCACCTCGCTCATCGCCTCGCCGCACCGGGCGCCCGGCACCCGGCACGGGGAGACCCAATCCCCCCGATACGCCGGATCCTCCAGCACGATCTCATTGTACGAGCCCAGCAGCACGGCCCCTCCCATCGTGCTCGCCGGGATGAAGGCGTCCATGGCGATCCAGTTGCGCACGACCCACGGCGTCAACAGCAGGAGCACGATCAGGGTGACGGCGCCCACGACGGGCCAGCCCCGCCGTCGCCAATACCACAGCGCCCAGATGACGACGCCCGCCCACAGGATGAGCCCGTTCGGCCGGGTGAGCGCCACCAGTCCCAACGCGATCCCCAGGACGACCACCTCTCGCGTGCGAAGACGGCGCGCCAGCCGCAGCATCGCCCACAGGGCCAGCGTCACCCACACCAGGAAGATCGTCTCCGACAAGAGCTGGCCATCATTGTAGATGAGCAGCGGATAGCCGGCCGCCATCCCCCCGGCCAGCCGGCCGGGCCACTCCCCAAACGCCTCAGCCCCTACCCGATACACGATCACACACGTCAACGCGCCCAAAAGCCCCTGCACCACCAGCGCCGCGCCGTAGTGGACGCCGAAGATCGCGTAGACCCCCGCCAACAGCAGCGGGAACAGCGGGGGTCGAATCGCGGTCAACTCCCCAGACGGCAGGCGATACCCATGGCCGGCAGCCAGGTTCGCCGCGATCGCGCTGTACTCGGCCGCATCGCGCTGGGGCACGTAATCCCATCCCACGAACAGGGTCACATACGCCAGGCGCAGGGCAAGCGCCAGCAGGAAGATGGCGATCCCCCACAGCGCCTGCGACCGCAGCAGCCTTCTCATGCGCCCTCGTCATCCCCCAGCCGATAGGAGGCGCCACACTTGGGGCAGACCTGCTCGTCGCCCTGATCGTGCAAGGGATGGCCGCAACGGCAGACATAGCCCGCCAGCCGCGCCGGGTTCCCCAACACCAGCCCCTGCGCCGGGACGTCCCGGGTCACCACCGCGCCGGCCCCCACCAGGGCGAACGGCCCCACGGTGACCCCCGCCAGCAGGATAGCGCCAGCGCCGATGGACGCGCCGCGACATACCCGGATGGGCAGCACCTCCCAATCCTCGTCCGCCTTCAGCCGCCCGTCGGGCGTGATGGCACGTGGGTATCGATCGTTCGTCAAACAGGCGTGCGGTCCCACGAACACGCCGTCCTCCAACGTAACGCCGTGATACACGGACGCGTTGTTCTGAATCTTCACATGATCGCCGACGACGACGCCACGACCGACATATACGCTCTTCCCCAAAACGCACTCCCGGCCGATCACAGCGCCCTCCCGCACCTGGGCGTGATGCCAGATGCGCGTCCCTGGCCCAATCTGGGCCTCGGGCGAGACCTCCGCGGTCGGGTGAATCCATGGCTTCTCGCTCATCGCTCCCTCAGATGCTCCGTAGATATGCGTGAATGACCTCGTGAATGCGACAGGGCGGCGGCTCATACGGTACCGGAACGAACGAGCGCGCCTGCTCCAGCGACTCCTTTAGATCCTCCACCCGACGGCACCAGATCAGATGCCCGTCGCGGGAGAAGATCTCCGCCAGGCTCGCCTGGTGGCCGTGGTAGGTGGCGGGATTGGGCACGCAGACCACCCTCTTCCCCAACCCCAGCGCCTCCACGATCACCCCCAGCCCCGCGTGGCAGACGACCACATCGGCCCGCTCCATGTACGGCTCCAAAGCGGGCGCGTAGCGGAAGTAGCGCGCATGCTCCGGCTCGTAAGCGCCCCGCCCGATCTGCATGAGCACCTCGTCGTCCAGCTCGGGCGCCAGCCGATCCATCTCCCGCACCAGCGCATCGAAGTCCGTATGGCCCACCGTGACGAAGATCACCACAGCCTCCCCGCGTAGATGGCGCCGGGCACCTGCGATTGCAGCTCCGGCCACTGGACGAAGAACAGATCAGCCAGATGCCGCATGATCTTGCCCGTGGTCGTCAGGTAATGAACGGGCGAGGCGGTCTCCACGTAGATCACCCGGGCTCCCATCCACTTGCCCAACAACGAGACCGGCACGGCCAGCCCAGGCCCAGCGCTCAACACCACGTCCGGGCGAACCTGGCGCAGTGCCCGCCTCGCCTGAACCCCAGAGATCACCAGCTTCCACAGGACCCGCCAGGGCGGATCGTCCTGAAAGCGCGGGCGCAACGCCCGGAACACGGGGCCGGGCTGCTGAATCTTGGACTCCGAGATCGGATCATCCTCGGCGATCAGATAGCTGTACTCGTACTCCGGCCCCAGCAGCTCGACCAGACGCACCATCTCCTTGGTATGACCGCCAGACCCCAGGACGACCAAAACCTTCAAGCCGCCTCCTCCATCACCATCCGATACACCTCCAAAACCTGACGGGCGACTCGATCCAGGTCGAACCGCTCTACCGCCGCCCGGCCATTCGTCCGACCATGCGCCAGCGCCCTCTGCAATCCCATCGCCAGCTTCTCGGGGTCGGCCTCCGCCACGACGCACCCTTCCGTCCCGCCGATCACCTCGGCCACGTCGCCGACGTCCACCGAGACCACGGGCAGATTACAGGCCATCGCCTCCTTCACCACCATCGGCGAGCCCTCGTGCGTCGACGTCAGGATGAGGACATCGCAGGCCTGCATGTACAACGGCACCCGGTCGTGCGGCTGCCCGGTGAGCGTGACCAGCGCCGCATCGGTGCCCATCGCCCGCAGGTGAGCGACCGCCGCCTGCGCCAACGGATACCGCTTCTCAGGGCGGAGATCGCCCGCGAATAACACCAGCGGGCGATCCGGCTCCAACCCCAGCGCAGCTCGAGCGGCCGCACGATCCCCCGGCCGGAATAGCGTCAGGTCCACGCCGCAGGGGATCACATGAGAGGGAATGGGCGCCAACGCCCGCTGCATCGCCTGCGAGACCACGATCACCTGATCGGCCCAGCGAGAGGCCCACCGACAGAGCGGCGCCGTCCAGCCCGTCAGCACCTCGATCCCGTGATGGGTAAGCACCAGCGGCCGTCCCCACTGCAACCGGGCGATCCAACCCGAAAACACGTAATGGGCGTGAATCAGATCATACCGGGCGCGACGCAGCTGGGCCCACAGGCGCGGCACACCCCACGCGTAGTTCAGGGAGCTCCGCCGCCCATCCACGTAGAGCACGTCAAAGGTCACGCCCAGCCTCTCCAGGGACGCCACCTGTTCGGCTACGAAGATCCCCGCCGCCGGACGATCCGGCGTGGGATACATGTTGGTCACCAGCAGGACGTGCACAGCCGCCTCGTCACGCCTCGCCTCGCGCCGATGCCTCGCGCAGCGCGGCGGGCAGTGGTCTGGGGTTGGAGAGCAGGATCACGTTCCAACGCGTCCAAAAGGCGTCGAAATAATCGGTGAGCGCCCGGTACACGATCTCGTCGCTCACGTCCTCCCACGGCCGATCGGCGTCCACCCGGCACACGCCCGGCTCGCCTGCAAGGCGGCGATACGCCTCCGACTGCGCCCGCAGCAGCGGCAGCCACTCGTCTCCCCCCTTGCGGGCCAGTGCGGTCTCCGGATCCAGATCCAACAGGAACGTCTCCCGCGGCCGCGGGGCCAGCCAGCGCGCCAGCCGAACGGCCGGATGGGCCCACACGCCCGGATCATCCAGGCGCGCCGCCAGATCCGCCAGCGCGTCCAGCACGTACCGATCCGCCACGACCACCCGGCCGAGCCACAGCCGGGGCCATATCCGGACGAGCACGGCCAGGCTCAGATCCGCCCCCACGATCCAGGGCCAGAGCGCACGCGCCCAAGGCTGACGGAAACGCCGGGCCCGCTCCGCCTCCCGCCGCGCCCGGTCCTCCACCGCCTCAGGATGGCGTCGCATCCGCCGCGCCACCCGGAGCGCGCCGGCCACCAGGGGTGAGCTACCGGGGCGGCTCCACACGCACTCCGTCCGCACGCCGCACTGCTCGAACGCGTCGTGGAGCGCCCTCGCCTGCGTCGTCTTCCCGGACCCGTCCACCCCGCTGATCGCGTACAGGGCCCCCGGCTGGCTCCGGATGCCCACGCGCCGTCGCGTGCCGTACACGGCGTGCACGACGATGTCCCGCAGTCGCTGGCGGGGCTCCCGATCGGCCGCCCGCCACATCTTGGCGAAGAACAGCCGCTTGGAGACCCCAAAGGGGATGGCGAACGGGAACTCCAGCCGCTGGCGCAGCCGCCGATCGAGCGCGCTCAGGAACGCGCCCGGCGCTGCTTCACGGGCGGCCTCCAGCACCTCGGCGGGCAACACAGACCGTCCGCTCAACGCCCGGGCCAGCGCGTCCCACAGCCACAACATCCCCGCCAGCCCGTCCAGCCATCCCTTTCCCTCGGCCGTGGCGAAGACGCGGCCCCAGTCGAAGCCGGGCCGGCGCACCGCGTACCCGGCGCGGGCCAGGTCCACCAGCCGCACGTCCTTGTTCTCGTACAACGCGTGGGCCAGCACGATCGCCAATCCGTCGGACGGATGCGGCGCCCACACCAGCGGATCATCCCCCGCCTGCCGGGCATCTCGCCCCACACGCCGGGCGTCCAGGAAGGGCACGTGCCACTCGATCTGTCCGTGCACGTGCACGGCGCTCACCTCACGACCGGCGTGGAAGCGTTTGAACAGATACTTGCTCGGCTCCTCCAGATGCCGAAGCTCCACATAGCCCAACCGCCGCAGGGCCGCGCGGGCGTCCAATATCCGATCGGGCGGCACCAGGGCGTCCACGTTGTCGCTGGTGTACGGGAACGCAGGCGACGGCCCCAGGGATTTGATGAGCACCGGCCGGATGCCCTCGGCCGCCCACGCCTCGGCCACCTCGGCGAAGGCCTCTCGCTGCGCCCGCCACCGCGCCTCCTCGGCCGCCATCGCCGCCCGCCAGCCGTCCCCGGCATACAGTGGCGCCCCCTCCGGGCGGCTATCCTCTCGTAACCAGAGCAACGGTACCTTGTTACGCTGCAAGAGGCGCAACACATCCGGACCGGAGAGGGGATACGACGGCAACGGGACCGAGATGCCCGAGATGGGCGCCAGCAGCCAGGTGGCCCAGGCCACATCGGGCGGGACGCCGATCATCGCCTCAGACACGGCCGCCTCCCGAGCCCGCCGTCGCCAACAGCGCCCGCGCCGCTCGCGACCACGTATGATCGGATACCTTCCGCCGCGTGTTCACGGGGACGCCCGCTCGCACCGTCCGCACGGCCTCCAGGATCTCCGCCTCCGTCGCGGCGTAGAACAGCCCGTCCCCCTCGTCGAACAGGCGCGGCAATCCTCCGAAGGGGGTCGTCACCACCGGCCGGTCACACGCCATCGCCTCCAGCACGGACAGCGGCACATCGATCGATGAGACCTCCCCCTCCGCATAAGGGGTCGGGAAGAGGTAACAATCGGCCACCTGGTAGATCTCCTCCACACATGGCAGATATTCGGTGATGACGCGCACGCCCGCGGCCTCCAACGTAGCCCTTAACGCCTCCTCCTGAGGCGTGCTCGTGCTGCCCACCAACACCGCCTGGATCCCCTCCCGCGCCAGGTCGGTCAGGAGACGGACGTTACGCCCGCTTCTGAGATGGCCCACGTGTGCCACCACGAAATCCCCATCGGCGAAGCCGTAGCGCGCCCGCAGGGCTCTGCGATCCGCCTCGTCCAGCGGCCGAAAGCGATGGACATCGACCCCGGGCGCCCACCAGATGGGTCGCAGCCCGAGCGTCTGGGTCTGCCGCGCCGTGCGTTCGCTCATGACGGCTATCCGGATCGCCGCCATCCCCGGCACCCGGGCCACGACACGAGAGAGCGATGTCACGGGGCGCGGCTGCAACGCCAGCATCAACAGAGAAGCCCCGCCGGCATAGCGTCGCAGGAGCCAGGCCCGCAGCAAAGCCGCCGCCGTCAGCGACGCCGTCGGCACGTAGATCACGACGTCCGCCCGGCAGTGGGCGACCCGCCGGGCCACCTCCCGCCCGAGCAGCATCCGGTTGGCCGCCACGTTCACGCAGCCCCACTCGGGCACATCCGCCCCGTGAGCGGTCAACAGGCTCACATCCGCGTGGTCACGCAGCGCCCGGGCCAGGCGGACCGTCACCTTCTTGATGCCCTCGTCGGCCGGGGGACGCAACCGCTCGCCGAACACCAGCACCCGTCGGCTGCTCATACCGCCTTCCCGTACGCGGCGGCCAACTCGTACACCCGCTTGTAGGCCGCCGCCACCCTGGACGCCCGAAACCGCTCCGCCGCCTTTCGCGCCCGCTCACCCATGGCCCGCCGCGACGCCTCGTCGCCCAGGATCCGGGCCAGCCGCTCGGCCAGTGCCGCGGGATCGCCCGGCGGCACCAGGAAGCCTGTCACGCCGTCCGCCACCAAGTCGGGCACGCCGCCCACTCGCGTCGCCACCACCGGCCGACCGGCCGCCATCGCCTCCGCCAGGCTCATGGGGGCCGCCTCCTGGCGGGAGGCCAGGGCCACCACCCGGGCCTCCTTTAGCTCGGCCAGCAGGCGTCGATGGTCCAGCAGGCCGAGAAAGCGCACGTGCTCCCCCAGCTTATGGGCCGTGACGTACTCCTTCACCCGGGCGAAATATACCTCATCCGTGCTCCGTCCCGCCACGTGTAACACAACCGATTGCCCCTCGTCGCGCAGGCGCTCGATCGCCGCCACCAGCGTGAGCACGTCCTTCAGCGGCATGATGGTCCCGGTCATCAGCACACGCCCCGGCCGGCCGTCACCCCGCACGGCGAAGAACCGCTCGGGCACCGGGTTGAAGATCACATGCCACCTCGCCCGGCGCCCCCCCAGCCGCTGATACTCGCGCTGCACGTAGGGGCTGACGGCGATGATGTCTCGCACACGGGCCAGGACATAGCGATCGTACAGGCCGGTCAGCCACAGGCTCAGGCGCAGGGATCGCGACCGGGCTACCTCCCGCTCGCGATGGGCGATCCCGTGCAACGTCCACACCGGCGTAAACCCGGCCAGCAACGCGGCGACGGCGTAATGGGAGCCGTGGGCGTTCACCACATCCGGCCGGATCTCCCGCAGCCGTCGGGCGACGGGAACCAGCCCGGTGATCATGTTGGGGATCACGCGGCGGCGCGGCCGGCTCAGATAATGCACGGTCAGCCCATCCTCACGTCGCACCTCGTCCCGCGGGATATCGGAGTGGCAACAGACGACGTGCAGCTCCAGGTCGGGATCGGCCCGCAGCGCGGCGGCCAGGTTGACGGCCACCGCCCGCACGCCACCGGGCACGCGGGCGGGATCGAACGGGTAGAGGCTGACCAGGGCGACCCGGAGCCGAGCCATCAGCCCGCCTCCAGCACCTGACGATACACCGCCAGCGTGCGCTCCGCCACCGCCGCCGCCCGAAAGCGCGTCTCCGCCTCCGCACGGCCGGCCGCGCCCATGACCCGCGCCCCATCGGGGTCGGCCAGCAACGCCCGCAGCGCATCCGCCAGCGCCGCGACGTCCCCACGCGGGACCACGCGCCCCGTGCGCCCATCGGCTACCATGTGTGCCACGCCGCCCACATCGGTGGCCACCACCGGCCGCCCGGCCGCCATCGCCTCGGCGATGACCACCGGGGCGGTCTCCTGGTGAGACGCCAGGGCGACCACGGCCGCACGGCCGTACGCCATCGCCATCTCATCGGCCGCCAGCGCGCCCAGGAAACGGACCTGATCGCCCAGGGCGTGATCAGCCACGTATGCACGGCACACGGCCGCGTAGTCCGGATCGACGTCCAGTTGCCCGACGATCTCCAGTCGGGCCCCTGGCAGGCGCTCGGCCACCACCCGAAACGCCCTCAACAGCTCCAGGATGCCCTTGCGCGGGATCACCCGGGCGGGACACAGAACCAGACCCGGCTCCGGCTCGCCGACCGAGGCGAAGAAGCGATCGTCGATCGGGTTCTCGACGGAATACACGCGGCCGCGCAGCCACCGGCGGTACTCACGCTGGATATACGGGCTGATGGCGATGACGTGCTTCGCCCGCCGCACGCAGTAACGCTCGTAGAGCGCGTCCATCTGCCACCGCAGCCGGTTGCGCCACCCCCTCACCAGCGCCGCCTCTCGGAAGATCACGCCGTGCAGCGTGATCACGGCCGGGCGGCCGCATCCCATCGCCGCATCGACGTAGACCATGCCCGCCCCATGGGCATGCACGAGATCGGGCTGCACGCGATCGATGGCCCGACGAAGCGCGGCGACGTCCCGCCGGTACAGCGTCAGCCGTCCCAGTGGGCGCCGGGGCACCACGTGCACCATCGCCTCAGGACGCTCGACCACACGCGCTTCCTCCCCGGCACGGGCGGTGATCACGTGGACCTCCAGCCGCCCCACACGGGCCAAGGCGGGCACCAGCGTCGCCATCACCGCGTCCACGCCCCCCGCCAGCGCATCGGGCTCCAGCGGATACGGCCCCAGCATCGCCAGGCGCATCACGCCTCCGTCTCCGCCACGGCCGCCTCCTGCGATCCGACGGCGATGCCCGTCACCAGGAAGAAGAGCATATTGGCGAACTGGGCGTTAGCGGCGTCGAAGGTGGAGATGGCGATCCCATAGGCAGCCACTGCCCCCCACAACGCGACCAGCAACGCCGGCTGCCCGCGTTTCAATCGGCGCGTCCGGAGGAACAGCCTCAAACTCACCCACAGAATGGCCGCGAAGAGCCCCAGATAGGGCACCAACGCCAACAGGCCGCCGGATGCGAGGATGAACAGAAAGGTGTTGTGCGGGGATGGGTCCACGTAAATGTTGCGATCCGGGTCCCATCCGTACATCCGGGCGGCCACCTTGCCGAAATTGCCGTATCCGATGCCGAGCAATGGATTGCGGGCGACCATGCGCCGGGTCAAGTCGAAGGCGGCCAGGCGATACTCGATCGGGCGGTAGGAGGAGACCCGCTCACGCACGATCCAGCTCTGACTGATAGGCCCCCAGAAGACGGCGATCAGGATCCCCGCCGTGAGGAGGGTCGGGATCACCACCCGCCGCAACCGTCTCTCATACGCGGACAGGACCAGCAAGGAGACCAGGGCGGCCAACCAGGCGGCGCGCACATACGTCATGGCAACACCCACCAACAACAGGAGGGCGACCACCCGCCCCAGCCAGCGGCGCGCTCGGGAGGACGCGTACAGGCCGGTATAGGCGGCGAAGGGCAGCAACACCGCTTGGGCGGTGCCCATGGAAGCCGGGTTCCCCAACAGGCCAATTACCTTGCGGATGTGCGGGCTGTAGCGGGTCCCCCAATCGCCGCCCCGGAACAGCACCTCGCCGGTGAGCTGCTCCCGGGTTGTGAGCACGGCCAGATAGCTCCCGATGATCAACAACGCCCCCAACGCCCGATCCAGGTCCGCAGGCTTCCGGATCAGATGCCGCGCCAGGTAGTAGACCAGCATCGGGATACCGAAGAAGTCCACCACCGTCTGCACGGCGGAGATGGGCCCCACGGAGGCGGAGAACGCCGAGAGTATGATGCCGACGCCGAAGGCCAGCGCCATCGCATCGATGCCGTTGACCCGCAGCGGCTTCCGCTGGCGACGAGCCATCTGCGCCAGCAGGATCAGGGTCAGGAACCCCGCGCACAGCCGGGTAAGCCCCAGATCGGGAATGCCACGCCCCAGCTTGATATCCAAATAGATGAAGCGGGCGTAGGGAGCCAGGATCATCCAGGCCAGGAAGCCGTCCCGCTGGTCTATCACGAGGAGCAACAGGATGGCGGACAGCCCCACGGCCGTGACGGCCAGCGGCCAGTCCGGGGAGGCCAAAAGCAACCCCAACCCAGCCCCCAGGGCAACCGCCAGGACCCCAATGGCCAGTCGTCCGGCGACCCGCACGGCCGGATGATCGATCAGGCTCCATACCCTCAACACGTCCACACTCCTCGCTCCGATCCCCCCTCACCGCGGGTTCGCGATCCTCTCCCGGCCCTATCATCTCACCATCAGGCGATCATACACGCCCATCACCCCGCGCACGTAGCGCTCCACGGTGAACGCACGCAGCACCCGGTCACGCCCGGCCGCGCCCATCCGCCTCCGCATCTCCCCATCGGCCAGCAGCGCGGCCAGCGCGTCCGCCAGCCGGGGAACATCCCCCGGCGGCACCAGCAGCCCCTCTCGGCCGTCCGTGACCAGCTCCGGGAGGGCGCCGATGTCCGCCGCCACCACCGGGCGACGCGCCGCCATCGCCTCGATCACCACCCGACCGAACGGCTCCGGCTCCACCGGCGTGTGCGCGATCACATCGGCCGCCGCCAGAACCCGCGGCACGTCCGGCCGATGCCCCAGGAAGCGCACATACCCTTCGATCCCCAGCTCGCGCGCCAGTGCCCGCAGCTGGGCGGGATACTCCGGCGCGTAGATCTCCTCCCCGCCCACGATCAGCCCCACCAGGCTGGGCCAGCGATCGATCAGGCGCGCCAACGCCCGCAGGAGCAGATCCTGGCCCTTCCACGGGACCAGACGACCCAACGTGGCCACGACGAGTGCATCCTGCGGGATCCCCAACGCGCGGCGAGCCTCATCCCGGCCCACCTCCACCTCAAATCGACGCGGCTCGACGGCATTGTACACGACCTCACCACGGCCGGTCGGGATCCCCTGCTCCTCGTAGGCCCGCTGCAACGCGCGGCTGATGTAAATGAACCGATGCACCCGTCCGGCCAGCCACCGATCCCCCCACCCCAGCCGGTCGAAGCTGCGCACGTGACACACGCACGGCCGGGCGCACCAGACCGCCGCCAGCAGGCCCGGCCGGCTCATGGTCAACGAATCGTTGAGATGAACCAGATCGGCCCCGCTCTCGCGCATCACCCGGGCCAGCGATCGGGCCTCGGGCAACAGCCGGGTGGCCAGCCGCCGTCCCCAACGGGCCAGGCCCCACGCCCGGGCGAACCAGGGCTGGCGCCACAAACGCCCGGCCACGGGGCTCGCGGCCGCTCGCTGCCCCAACGTGGGAGCTCGACGAGCCCCCACGCCCGTGCGCACCCGCCACACCGGGACATCGAGCGCCTCAAAGCGGGCGCCGGCCGGGCTGCGCGCCGACAACACCACCATCGGCTCCCAACGGGTACGATCCAGATGCGTCAGGAGCAGCAGCAAGCTATAGATCGACCCACCAAAGCCGGGGGCCAGGTCCACGTACAGGACCCGGCGGGGCCAGGCGCCCGTCGGATGTCGATCGGGGAGCACGATCCTACCCCGCCTGCGAGGCCCGGCGTCCGGCCTGGGGCCGCAAGCTCTCCAGGAACTCCAGAAGGAACGCCAGCACGCCGCCGGCCAGCAGGCTGAGCACGGCCCCGACCAACGCGATACGCCCGAAGCGGGAGGGGGCCGGTCGTTGCGGCGGCCGGGCCGGCTCGATGACCTGGAGATACCCCAGGCTGAGCGCCTGATCCTGCTTAAGCGTGGCCTCGTTCGCCTTGGCCCGCAGGAACTCGTAATTCGAGCGCGCCTGATCGACCGCCATCTGCAGCGAGTCCCACTCGGCCGTCAGCCCCAGCAGCGCCGCCAGATCCGCATCACGCCGGGCCGCCAGCTGCTCATACTCCGAGGCCGCCGTCCGCTGCGACGCCGCCTCCACCGCCTGGGCCGCGGCCATCGACTCGTAGTCTCGCGCCTTCTGGCGATAGTACGCCTCCTCCTCCTTTGCCCGCTGCAATGCGTCCTCGTCCTCCGCCGCCCGGGCGGCGGTCACCTTACGGGCAGCGGCGTTCGCCCACTCCTTCATGTTGCGAGCCAGCGTCTCATATTCGGCCTTGAGCGCCTCCGCCTGCCGGGCCGCGATCAGGGCATTGTCCCGTTTGGAGCGCAACGAGCGGATCGTGTCCTGATACGCCAGGATCTCCCGGTCCAGCGACCCCACGTTGTTCTGGAGCTTGAATTTCAGCAGCGCATCCTCGGCCGCCGCCAGCTCCTGTTTGGCGCGATCCAACTGCTGCTGGATGAACTGCCCGCTGGCCACGGCCGGGCGGGCGCGCACCTCCCGATAGTACTTCAGCGCGTTCTCCACCAGGGCGGTGGCGATCTCCTCGGCCCGCTGTGGGCTGTCCCCCTCCACCGAGACGATGATGAACTCCCCATCCCGCGTGGCCGTGATCCGATCCAGCAGATCCGACGCGCTGATGTTCAGATCGAGCTGGGCGATGGTGCGCAGGGCCACCAGGTCCGAGGTCACGGCGGAGATGAAATCCTCCTGGGTGGCGATGATCTGATCGCTCAGGGTGACGTTGCGAACCTGCGTGAACAGCGTCACCTCCTCCGGCTCCACGGGCAACACCTGCAACCGCACGGACGCCCGATAGACCGGCTTCGCCGTGAGCGCGCTGTAGCCAATCACGCTCATGGTGGTGATGAAGAGGAGCGCTACGATCCACAACCGCTTGCGCAACACGGCCCAATATCCCAAAGGTTGTCCTTCCATCATCTTCCCTCACCCCGGCGGCGGGTAATTTCCCTCGTGGACGCCGCCGAGCGGCCCACGAATCGCCCCTGCCCCTCCCGCTTGCGAAAACAGAGCGTCAGCTCCGGCAGCAGGGCGGTGCCGGGAACGCGCAGCGGCCGCAGGACCGCTCTCTCGACGGCCCGGGCCGCACCCCACACTAGCACCTTCGCCGCCCGGCGCGCCGGCGACTGCCCCGGCCGCGCCAGAGAGGCCCGGGCGTAGGCCGCGATGTCATCCCCTCGCTCGACGTTCAGACATACGGCATCCCCACCCAACGCCCGTCGGATCTCCCAATAGGTCACGCCCCGGATCCCATCCGCCACCAGATCCTCAGCCGTCTGTTCAGGCCGGATGCGGTCGCTGCGCCAGCGGGCGTACCGCCACGCCAGCCCCAGCGGCATATAGGGGACCCACCACAACCCGGTGGTGTGATGATCCTTGGGCCACAGCCGGTTGGGCGTCTCGGCGACGATGAGATGTCCACCGGGCCTCAGTGTGCGCCAGATCTCCCGGAGATGCGCGGCGCGCTGATGGGGCGGGATATGCTCCAGCACGGCATTGCACACGGCCAGATCTACGGCACCATCGGGCAGCGGCAGGTGCGTGGTATCCGGCACATGGTGGATACGCACGCGCCCGTCCAATCCGGATTCCTCCACACGCCGACGGGCGATCTCGGCAAACGTCGCATCCGGCTCCACGCCGTAGACCCGCGCCGCCCCCAGCCGGGCCAGCGCGATGGAGGAGGCCCCGCAGCCGCAGCCGAAGTCCAGAACCACCCGGTCGGCGATCGGCACGAACCGCTCGATCACCCGCCCCAACGGGCGCTGAATATAATCCGGATCCTCCGCCCGGGCGATCTCATCCCGCAACCAGGCCGCTCCCTTGGCGGCCAGGATCATCTCCAACAGCTCTCGGGTGTAAGCGGTCGTGAACTCGCTGTGGTGGACGACGCCACCGAAGCCGAATTGCCTCCCCTCGATCACCACGTGGCGCAGGCCATTCCGCTCCTCGATGCGCACCGTCACCGGCTCGGTCACGCACGCCCCTCCGTCCGCCGCAGCGCCTCGGCCACCAGCTCCGAGATCTGCTCCACGCGGGCATCCCAGTTGTGCTCCGCCACAGCGGCCTGCCGACGCCGCACGTGCTCCGGCGAGTCCTCCTCCAACGCCGCCTCGATCGCGGCCACCGCCTCCTCGACGGATCGGACCACATGCACCAGCCCGGGGAACCCGCGTGCGGCCGGGATATCCGTCGCCACCACAGGCCGGCCGCACGCCAGGTACTCGTACAATTTCAGCGAGTCGATGTTGCGCGTCCATTCGTTGCGCTCATACGGCAGCAGACAGACGTCACACACCTTGATGTGATGCGGGACCTGAGACACCTCTACGCGCCCCAACATATGCACGTTGGGCAGATCGATCAATCCATCCGCCTTGTGCGGCTGGGTGTACAGGCTCAAGGGCCCCACCAGCGCGATGCTCCAGTCGGGTCGGGCCAGGGCGATCCGCCGCACGAATTCGTAATCCAGCTTCTCGTTCAACACGCCCACATAGCCGATGATCGGGCGCGGCAGGGCCGCCATGCGCAGGGGCACGGACGGATCGGCCGCGGCCGCGGCGAAGCCCTGCACATCCGCCGCGTTGGGCACCAAATAGGTATGCGGATTCAGCGGCCGCTTGGACTCCACCAGCGCCTGAGAGGTGACCAGCACCAGATCCGCCCGTCGGATCAGCTCCGCCTCAGCCCGCCGCACAGCCTCCGGATCGCGCACCGCCGCATAGGCGGAGTATTCATCCGAAACGTGGTAGATCACCAAACGCTCGTCACACGTGCCCACCACATCCGCCTGATAGTAGCGGGTCAACCACAGCAGGGGACGCCCGAACCCCAGTTGCCGCATGGTGCGGCGCATGGCCCGCGTCCGCAGCATGCGCGTCAGGTCGCCCAGTCGCAGACGCCGTCCGGCGATGGGGGCATAAACCGGATCCCGATACACCCACAGGTTCTCCCGCACGGGCACGGCCAGGGGGCGACGCAGATCGCGCCAGCCGATCTCCCCCCTGCGCAACTGGCGCAGCACGGGACGCAGGTAGGCGCGCGGCTCCACCCACAGGACCTTGTTCCGTCGCGCCAGGCGGGTCATGATCTGATGGCGATTGCGCCAGATGTCATCCCAGGGGCCGGGAGCGAAGCAGACGATGCCATATCCCTCGATCATGGCCTTCGCCTCCGAACCCGCTGCCTGGCGCGGGCCACGGCCTCCTGATAAGCGGCCAGATGCTGACTCGCCAGCTCGCCCCAATCCTGATCGCGAGCGTACGCCAGCGCCGATGCGCCCGCCGCCTCCAGGTCCAGATCCCGAGCGCGCACCAGGGCGGCGGCCAGCGCCGCCTCATCGCCCGGGTCATACAACACGCCTCGCGCCCCCTCCCCCACCAGCCTCGGGAACGGCCCCAGGCGCGGCGCCACGATGGGACAGCCGAAGGAGAACGCCAGCAGGGCGCTGCCCGACGTCACCGCCCGCCGATAGGGCAATACGCAGACGTCGGCCGCGTTCATGTAATCCTGCACCGCGTCGTCCGGGACGTATCCCACCTCTATCCGAATGCGCGGGTCCACGGCGGCCCGCCGCAGGATGTGCTCCACATACTCGCCATCGCGAGGCCGGGCGTTCCCCGCCACCAACAGCCGATCCTGCTCCCGGGCCACGTAGCGGAACGCGTCCAACAAACGGTCCAGCCCCTTATACGGCCGGATCTGCCCAAAGAAGAGGTAGACGAACGCATCGTCCGGCAGATCCAGGCGGCGGCGCGCCTCCTCCCGGGAGCGCACGTTGGGGTAGATGTCCATGTAATGGCCGTGGGGGATCACCCAGACGCCCCGACGCCGACGTCCCCAGCGGAGCCGCCGGACCTCCTGCGCCGTCTCCGGATCGTGCACGTGCACCACATCCGCGCGACGCAGCAGCCAGATCGTCACCAGCCGATCCAGCCACGGCCAGCGCGTCTCGTGCGGCAGCAGGTTATGCACCGTGTAGACCAACGCCACGCCTCGCGCCTGCAAATCCGCCAGCACGCCCAACAGCAGGCCCGACACCCGCACGCGGCCCCACGCCGTCTCCGCCTGGCAGAAGAGGTCCGGCCAGTGCAGGTGCAGCACGTCGATGCGGTCGCCATACGCGGCGGCCCACGCGGGCGAGAGCTCGGCCGTCGCCCACCAATCCAGGCGAGGGGCGCGCTCCTGCAACGAGCGCCCCAGGAGCATCACATAGGGGTTCTGCCGCACCCTCGTCGCGTGCACCACCCGCAACGGGCCGACCTCCGGCGTCGCCATCACTTCATCTCCTCGACCGCGCGGCCGGGCCACCACGGCACCGCCCGGATCAACCTGCCCGTCTGGCGACGCGCCTCGCCATCCACCAGCCAGATCAGCGGCAGGTACGCCATCCCCATCACCAGGCCCGCGATGAGCAGCCCGATCAACGGCCGCGTGTGGGAGAACGTCTGCACAACCCGCCCCGCGCCCGCGGCCAGCATCGCACATGCCAGCGTGGGCCCGATGATGCGCATATACTCGAAGACGGGCGCATCCAGGATGCGGTTCACCAGCCAGGCGCTGATGAAGAAATCGACCACGGCGACCCCCGCGGAGAGCGCGCTCACCCCCACAATGCCGAACCGTCGGGTGATCGGATACAACAGCGCGGCCATCGTCAGCAGGCGCCAGGCAGCGATGTACGCCAGCCACTGCGGCCGCCCTCCCGCCCGGAAGATGTTGCCCATGTTGGCGGCGATGGAGCGGATGAACCCGTAGATGGCCAGCAACTGCATCGGCAGGATGGCGGGAGCCCAGGTATCGCCGTAGAGGGATCGGACGAAGTCCGGGGCGAAGACCACGGTAGCCACCGCGATGGGGGCCGAAAGCCAGGCGACGGTGCGCACGGCGGTGAAATAGGTGCGCCGCACCTCGGCCAGCTGGCCACGCATCCGGGAGAAGGCCGGGAACATCACCTGATTGATGAGCCGGGTGATCTGCGTGGCGGGAAGGTTGGAGATCTTATAGGCCAGGCCGTAGAAGCCCAGGGCGGCATCCCCGTTCAGCTTCCCCACGAACGCGTCGTCGATGTTGGTGATGAAGAAGATGAGCACCCGGGCGCTGATGATGTGCTTGCCATAGCCGAAGAGATCCCGGGCCAGGTCCCAGCGGAACCGGAAACGCGGCCGCCAGGGGCAAACCCACCAGACCGACGCCGCCCGGAGGCCACTCTCCAGGAGCTGACCGTACACCAGGCTCCACACGCCGAACCCGCTCAGGGCCAACGCGATCGAGAGCACGCTGCCGCCGAACCCGGCGATCAGATCCGGCGCCGCGCGGCGCCGGAAGTCCAGCTCCTTGGCCAACAGGACGTAGGGCACCTGGCCGAAGGAGCCGATCACCATGATCAGGGCCAGGACGCGCAGCACCGCCGTCAGGCGAGGCGTCGCGAAGAAGTGCGCCACGGCAGGCGCTCCCACCGCCGCCACCCCATATAGGATCAGGCTCATGGCGATGATGGAGAAGAAGGCGGTGTGCGTCGCCTCCTCTACGTCCTCCTGGCGGTAGATGAGCGCCGCGCCGAAGCCCAGCTCCTGGAAGAACTGCAGCGAATTGATGGCCAGCAGGGCCAGGGCCACCAGGCCGAAGTCGGCCGGCACCAACAGTTTGGCCAGGATCAGGGTGGTCAGGAAGGAAACCAGACGCGAGGCGACGGTCGACAGCGCGACCCAGAAGAGGCCAGAAGCAACCTGCCGCTTAAGTGCCATATACACGAACCCCGACCGCATGGGCGGGGCACACCGACCACCTCATGCGGCCTCCTTGTATCCGATGATCAGGAAATCGCGGGCCAGGAGCGAGGGCAGGCGTCGAGCGGCCCACACGTAGACATCGTATATGCCCGGCCAGCGGAGCCACCCGGGGTAAAGCCCCGGCACCCACAGGCTGGCGTTGCCGTCCACCTTACGCACGACCACCCCCCGCTCGGCCAGCAGCGACCGCACCTCGGCCAGGGTGAAGAAGCGAAGGTGCAGCCAGTCGGTCGGGCTATTCTCCAAATAGGGGAATCTCCCCCGCAACAGCCACAATCGGAAGCGCCAGTGGGCGATGTTGGGCAGGGAGATGACGAGCCGCCCCCCCGGCCGCAACACTCGCGTCAGCTCGTCGAAGACGTGCTCGAATCGTACCCGATGCTCCACCTGCGAGTCGGACACCACCACATCGAAGGCGCCATCCGGAAAGGGCAACGGTCCATCGTCCAGATCCACCCGACACACGGGGACGCCTCGCTCATGGGCCCGCCCGGTCGCCACCCGGGACAGATCGGTCCCCCAGACCCGCGCCCCCTGGGCGATCAGCATCTCCGCCAGCACGCCCGGACCGCAATCCACCTGGAGCACGCGCTCGCCGGAGCGCACGTAGCGGGCCAACAGCGCCAGCCGCCGCCGATCGAAGGTGTCCCCCTTCTCCCGCCAGTACGCGTCATAATAGGCGGCGAAGTCCATACCACCGCCCTCACCAGCGCCACAGCGCGGGCAAGTATATGCGCCGCTGGCGATAGTACGCGAAGTCCCACTGCAACACCTGGCCGCTCACCAGGCTGATGCCAATGCTCGTATCCCCCGCCGGCCGGAAGCCCTCCGGCGTGCCCGCCACCAGCGTATACGTCCCCGGCGTCACGCCGGTGAAGGCGAACAGCCCATCCTGACCGGTGACCTGGCTATCCACGACCGCCTGCCCCTGCTTCAACGTGATCTCCACCCCGGCGATCCCCGGCTCCTCCCCCTGGCGGACCCCATCCTGGTTGAGGTCCTCGAAGGCATACCCTCGCACCTCGCTCGCGGGGGGCGTCGGAGTGGGCGTTGGGGTCGGGGTCGGCGTGGGCGATGGCGTCGGCGTGGGCGTCGCCAGCGCGTACACGATCGTCAGCTTGGGACGATTGACCCAGTAGCCATCCGCAGATACGAAGGCGAACTCCTCCTTCTCGTCGTATTCATCCTTGGGAGGGGAGGACCGCACCACCACGCCGTAATTCGCCTCCGGCGTGGTCAGCCACGTCTTCACCAGGTCCGTCACATCCCAGCCATACCACCGGTCGATCGCGCCGCTGGCGGTGGACTGGACGAATCGCGTGTCGGCGGGCTGGGACGCGATGTCCCCCGGCATCCCGTTGGCGCCCGGGCTCGTCCAGGTCTCCCCCACCTGGGGCCGATTCCAGGTCGCCTCCCCCACATCCCAGGAGCGGGACATCGCATGCACATCGACGGGCACCTGGGCGTTCGTCTTCGGCCCGGTATCGGCGTACAGGCTGAGCACAGCGCCGCGCAGCCAGGCATCCTGGGGGACCCGGCCGGCCAGATCAAAACGCAGCAGCGCATTGCGGATGGTCTCCGGGCCCTCATGCCGCACGCGCAGGCGCTGGTTGGCCGCGTAGTTCGCGTCCGGGAACCAGCTATCCAGGAAGGTGTCCACCGTCCCCGTGTAATCGGCGCCCTGCTGCAACGTCACCGTGGCGTAGGGCATGGGCGACTCGCCGGGGTAGATGCGGTATCGGTGCGCGCCCGAGTCGATCGTCACCGTGACCAGACGCCCCGAGGAGATGGCGGGGGCGACGGAGAAGGCGCCGGTGTTCTTGTCCAGGTCCTCCAGGATGTAGCCAGCGGGCGTCTCCCCGCCCGGCGCGACCGCCTCCAGATCGAACCCCACGGACGCGCCCACGTCGTCCTCGACGGTGGCCAGCACGGTGCCATCCGCCGGATCGTAGAGCGCCGACCAGATCGAGGTCCAGTGATGCTGACCCTGGGAGACGTTCACCCAATACGTGCGCCCGGGCTCATCCCGCCGGAACGAGACCTGGCGGGGCATATCCCCCCGGGTCCACTGCGATAGCCAGTCCAGATACGCGTTGGCGAAATTCGGGTATCGATCGCCGTGCCCGCCCGGATGCCACCACAGCTCCACGTGGTCCGGGTTGTACCGCTGGATCTGATTGTACCAATTCTGGGCGTGATGCGGGGCGACCTTGGTGTCCGTCTCCCCATGGACGATGAGCAGCGGCATGTGCCGGAAGTTGGGCGCGTACTGGACCAGCGAGCGGCGCACGTAGCAATACGGGTTCTCCTGTGGGGTCTGCTTATCGATGACGTAGTGGTTGGTCGCCTCGTACAGGCCGCACTCACGACGCAGGTAGTTGAGATCCACCGGGTTGGGCGTGGTCCCCCCCTCCTCCACCGGCCGCATCTCGTACTCCCATTTGATCAGGTCCGTCGGCCCGCTATCGGCGACGACGGCGGCGATCTCCTGGGGCCATTTGGCGGCCACCAACCCGGCCGTGATCGCCCCCAGCGAATGCCCCACCAGGTAGATCCGCGACTCGTCCACGTTGTAGTGATCCTTGATCCACCGGATGGCGTCCATGACGTCCCACTGCGAGGCCCGGGCACCGAACACGTGGTGCCCCACCGTCTGCCCCTGATCGCCGGGGTTGGTCTCCCCGTGCATCTCCGGCGAGGCCAGCAGCCACCCCCGCGCCTCGGCCGCGGCCGAGAAGTCCAGGATAGGATCGACGCGCGTCCCTCCCAGCCCGTGCAGGGCCACCAGCAGCGGCACCGGCTGGCTGCCGTCATAGCTCGGCGGGAGCTGGATCTGCGTCCACGTGCCCTCGTTCTTGTAGGTGCTCCAGTTGTTGTAATAGGTGCTGGGGGCGACGAACTCCTCAAAACGCACCCCGTTCACATCCGGCCCCGAGACCTGGATCTTGGCCCGCACCAATCCCCACCCGGCCCGGTCCACCGAGTTGTTCACCAGCCGAATGCGGTTCACGCCGTTCACCAGGATGGAGGGATCGATCTTCCACTCCACCCGCTGCTCTTCCGGGTAGTTGATCTCGCAATAAGGGCCGTTGGTGTACGGGTCATTCCGTTTGGGCTGACCGATGAAGTGATCGTTGACGTAGATATAGTTGTAGGCGATGGCGCCCACGTTGAACTCATACGCGATGAGCTTGGCCTCCGTGGGCGTGCCGGTAAACCGCAGCACGACCTCCTGCTCCACCTCGTTCACGCCCGGCGTATACGCGTCGGGGCCCACCGGCATGCAGGTGGTGATGGTGGAATCGGCCACGCCCGTGACGTTTGGCGCGGCCACGCTGGGCAGAGGGGCCGCGATCCCCACCGGCAGGACGAGCGCGAGGATGAGGACAAAGAACGCCCACCCCGGCACGCGCCGGGGCCTTCCATGAATGAGCGATGATCGTAGGATCCGCATAGCTTCCCTCAAACGACGCTGGCGCAAGTATAGCACAAGGGGATGCAACCGCAAACTACTTTACGTCTATCCATCACGACGGCTTCCCATTCCTCATCGCGCGAGGCCATGAGACCGAGATGAACATCTCTCCGGAGGAACGTGACAGTTTTTTCACGGTCCGCCCCCCGACAGCCGATAGACCCGGATCTCCGGCCCCAACGCTCGCGGCCCCGGAACGAACTGCGCGATCGGCTTCCCCTCCCACAGGCCCCGATAGAACGCCTCGCGTTCCGGCGCCGTTCCCCGCCCCACGTATCGATTCCAGATATAGCTGCTGATGAACAGGTACTCCACCCCGCGATCCCGATACCAGGCCAGAGGTTCCTCCGCCAGGGAGAAGCGACGCTCCTCCACGAACCGTCCGGGGGGCACCTGGATCGTGTACGCCTCATAGGCCACGTGCGTCCCCGGAGGCAACTGGGACAGCGCCCACTCCGTCGCCTGCTGTCGGGTGTCCGGCTGCGTGCGCAGCCAGTCGTAATAAAGGCTCTGATAGGCGGGCCACACGGCGGCTCCCCCCACCAGCAAGGCCAGCCCAATCGAGGCCGCCTGCGCCCCCCAGCGATCCGACAGTCGCCCGGCGACCAAGAGGATCCCCCGGCCGGCCAGCAACGCCTCGAACGGCATTAAGGGCACCGCCCAGCGCTCCCATTGCAGCCCGGCCGTCAGGATGACGAGGCTGTACAGCCCGGCGAACCCCAGGGCCAGCCCGTCGTCCCGACGGGGCCGCGCCAGGATCAACGCCAGCCCCAGCCCGGCCAACAGCTGGATCGGCAGCCCAACACCCCAGTTCAGAGGCAGCCGCAGGTAGAACCAGAGGTTATCCAGCACGCCCGCGCTGGACGCCCCGGGGTGCTGGCTGCGAGCCTCACGGATGATGTGCCACGCGGCGGTGCGATAATCCAGTGCCACGTACGGCGCGCTGAGGAAGAAGGTCAGCACGGCGACGCCGATGAGTCCCCAGAACGCACGCTCCCGGGCCAGCGCCTCCAGCCGAGCGATCAGCTCCCCGGCCCGAGACCGGGCGGGCGACCACAGAACCGCCAGCATGCCCCCTGCGGCCAAAGCCAGAATCCCCAACCGCGCCAGGTTGTAGAAGTACAGCGCGGCCTGTCCGGCGATGCTGTCCACCCGCCCGTCGCTGGCAAAACGCCCCAGCCAGCCGGCCACCCGGCCGGGTCCCGCCCACAAAGCCACCCCGAACAGAAGCCCTAACACCACCGCCCCGGGCACACGCCACCGATACAGGCGGTCGCTCCACCGCCCAGCCACGTCCGGGCGGGGAGGTGTGTGAATCGCCAGCGCCACGATCAACGGCAAGGCGACCAGTGCCACCGGGTACTTGGTGGCGACGCCGAAGCCGAGGCAGGCCCCCGCCCACAGCCAGTTGCGGCCGACCCCGTCCTGGGCCATGCGCAGGGCCAGCCATGTCCCCCACACAGCGAAGAAGGTGGCCGGCACATCCGACGTGGCATGCTGGCTGGTGATGTTGTGGAGCTGACTGACGGCGAGGAACAGAGCGGTGATCAGGCCCAACCGCACGCCCCCCACGCGGCGCCCGACCCCATACGCCAGGGGGATGGTTCCCACGCCAAAGACCAGCGTCACCAACCGGGCGATCAGGTACCACAGCGTGGGGTCGGCCTGAAACGCAGCCAGATAGTCCGCCCGCCCTGCCCAGGCGCCGGCCGCCCGGCCGACCAGGTAGACCACGGCATACAGGAGGCCATCCAGGTACATCAGCGTAGAGGATGGATGGGTGAACTTACGAGGGTTCAGATCGCCGGTGACCACGAACCCCACCGCCTTCTCCACCACCTCTCGCTCGTCCACGTGATAGATGAGCGGCAACCCGAAGTTGATGCCGAACAGCCGCAGGAGCAACGCGGCGAACAAGATGCCATACAACGGCCTGGGCCAGCCATGGCGCTTCCCCGGCAGGGCGAACATCCTCACTCCACAGCGTCAAGGTGTAAATAGAGCGATGCGGCAGCCGGACAGCCGCCGCATCGGATCACTCGCTTCCATTATACGTTCCCACCAGGGTCGGGTCAAACCCCACACGACGCGTGACCGATCAGATCACTCCACGATCACCATGGGCAGGTAGACATCCAGCCCGTCCCGCCGGCCGAAGTTCACCTCGAGCGAGCTGCCCGGCGCCGCGTTCACCAGCGGGTTGAAGTCCGTGGTGCTGTAGTAGCCGGCGGGCCCCGCCGCCCGCAGCCGATAGGTCCCAGGCGGGACCTGGGCAAAGGTGTAGCGCCCCTGCGCGTCCGCGTCCTGCGTCTGCACCACCGATCCCTGAGCGTTCAGCAGCAGGAGACGACTGCCCGGAAGCCCGGGCTCCCCCGCGCCACGGACGCCATCCCCGTCCTGATCATCCCACACCACGCCGTGGATCTCCGCGGGCTGCGGCGTGGCGGTCGGCGTGGGAGTGCGGGTCGGCGTGGGGGTCAGGGTCACCGTCGCGTACACACCGAAGTCCCATCCGGTCTCGCCGCCCGCCGGGACGTACAGGAGCGCCTGGGAGGCCGTGGAGAACGCGTATCCATCGGGCGCCACAGCGACCAGCAGATACGTCCGATTCGGCGTCACGTCCGCAAACAGATAGCTCCCATCCGGCCCCGACGTCTCCGTGGCGACCCGCGTGCCCGCGAAGTAGAGCTCGAGGCGCACGTCCGGCTGGCCGGGCTCCCCCGCATCCCGAACCCCGTCGCGATCCACGTCGTGCCATACGACGCCGGTCACCCGTCCCATGGGCGGCGTGGGCGTAGGCGTAGGCGTGGGCGTGCTCGTCGGCGTGCTGGTGGGCGTAGGTGTGGGCGTCGGCGTGCGAGTCGGCGTCGGCGTATCGGTGGGAATCGGCGTCAGCGGCGTCGGCGTGGGCGTGTGAGTGGGCTGCCACTGAACCGCCTGCGCGTCCAGGACCAACTGCCCCCAATCGGGAGAGCTGCGCGACGTCTGGGTGCCCTCCCACACCATGTGGTTCTGCCACTCGCCCTGGGAGCGCCCGCCGTCATCATCCCGCAGCGCCCACGTGAACCCGAGAACCCGCCCGATGGCGAACGGGTCCAGATTCATCAACGTGCGCGGGATGGCGATCTCCATGTTGTATCCATCGGTGGTCCGGCGGGTGGAGAACGTAATCCCCGTGATCGACGAGCCGAACCGCCCCACGCGACCGTCGATCACGAAGGTGAACTGATGGTCATCCGCCCCGCCGGGCAGGTGATCATGCAGGCCATCGATCCCCATCTCGATGGAGTCATCCCACCACATGTTCACGCTGTCCGTCACCAGCACATCGTCCAGCACGTGGATGGCGAAGTAGAGGTGCTCCGCATCCCAGGCCGATCGCAGCGTCGCGGTGAAGTCGCCCGGCTTCGGGGTCGAGCGCGGCGCCACGAAGGCAGCCGTGGTGGGATCGAGGAGCACGGATCCCGTATCCGGCCAGTCGCTGATATCCCCGTTGACCACCGGCGCCGTGAGCGCCTGATAGCTGATGATGGAGCGCGTGCTGAACGTCGGCGTGGCCGTCGGCGTCGGCGTGATGGTCGGCGTCGGCGTCGGGCCGGTCGGCGTGGGTGTGGGCGTCATGGTGGGCGTCGGCGGCTCACCCGGCGCTCCGGTGTAATGCCAGATGTGCCCCTGGTCATCGCCCACCCAGAAGTCGTTCTCGCCGAAGACGAACAGGGAGACCAGATTGGCCGTCGTCGGCGGTCCCTCGATCGGATGCCACGTCTGGCCATCGGTCGTTCGATAGACGCTCCCCTGCCATCCCACCGCATACCCGAGGGTGGGACTCACCATCTCGATCCGCTCCAACGTCACAGGGACGGCGGCCTGCTGCTCGAACACCGGGACGCTCAGCATGGCGTTGGAGATCTTCAGGATCGTGCTGGGCGGCTCGCCGGGAGCCGGGTCCTCCAGGGTGGTCACGATCCACCCGTTGTTGTTGTCCACGAAGCTGATGTCATAGGCGTACCGGCTCACATTGAACTGGGAGGGCCAGATCTTGCGGCCCCAGGTGACGCCGTTGTTGAAGGAGTAGTACAGCCGGCCCTTGGCCGTCGCGTAGCAGACGTTGGGCGTCGGGCACTCGATGTCCCGCACCACGAAGTTGTTGCTGACGGGCACGGGATTAAAGGTGATGCCATCGGTACTGCGCAGGATAAAGTTCAGCGTAGCACCCGACAGGACGACGTTCCCCGTCCCGGTCCAGTGCACGGAGTACAGGAACCCACCATAGGGGTTACCATCCCGATCGCTGGGCCGCGGCGATTTCAGCCAGGTATCCCCGCCGTTGACGGTGCGCAGGATCGTCGCCCACCGTCCCACTGCCCAACACGTATCCACGTCCTTGCAATGCACGTCGGATAGGAATCCCCGCTCGGCCGTGACCGGATGGTTCGTCAGCTCCGTCCAGGTCTCGCCCCCATCGGTGGTCTTATAGATGAACGCCTGGCCGGAGGTGGCCGTCCATTCCGGCCCGCCGACGACATAGCCCACCGTCGGGCTGGGGAAGTAGATGCTCCACACCTTCGGCGACGGAGGGCCCTTGGGCACTGTGAACTTCAGCTCCCAGGCCGGCGTCGGGGTAGGTGTTGGGGTCGGGGTCGACGTAGCCGTGGGCGTCGGCGTCTCGGTGGGAGTGGCGGTCGGCGTTGGCGTGAACGTGGGCGTCGGCGTGGAGGTAGGCGTCGCCGTCGGCGTCTCCGTCGGGGTGGGCGTGGACGTCGATGTGGGAGTGGACGTCGGGGTAGGCGTCGCCGTGCCGTTGGGGAAATCCACGGTCGTCGTCACCAGGGAGCTCACGGTCACAGGCACCACGGGCACCCGGGCGAAGTAGCCCGGCGGCGCGGTCAACTCCTGCACCACATAGGGGCCAGGCTGCAAGCCGGAGAAAGCGTACGTGCCATCGCTCCCGGTCACCCTGGAGTCGATGGGCACGCCCCCCTGGGACAGGACGATAACCGCCCCGGCCAGCAGCGGCTCGCCCGCCTGATAGAAGTAATCCCCGTTGACGTCGTCGAACACCACGCCCGCGATGGCCCCCGGCTCCGGGGTCGCCGTCGGTGTGGGGGTAGGCGTAGGCGTAGCCGTCGGAGTCGGCGTGGGTGTCGGGGTCGGTGTGCCCGTCGGAGTCGGCGTAGGTGTTGAGGTCGGAGTCGGCGTATCGGTAGGGGTCGCGGTCGGCGTCACCGTGGGTGTATCCGTCGGAGTCGCCGTAGGGGTTGGGGTCGGCGTGTCCGTCGAGGTCGCCTGCCAGGTTGGGGCAGCGCCGATCGGGGCCGTCCACCCGGCCCACAAGAGCATCACCCCCAGGAACACCGATACCGCCAGGACCGCCGTATGTCGTCTGTTCACAGCCATCCTCCCAGCCGGGGGCTATCCTTCTCGTCAGCGTTCACGCACCCCGGTCATGACATCGCTCTCGATACCGGCGGGCTTCCCCCCAGATGCTGCCGTGCCCCCGGAGGCATACGAAAATTCGGCAGGGGTAAGTCCCACACCCGCCTTTCCGGCCGATGTGGGATCCCCCACCGTTTATCCGGGAGGCAACACCCTCGAGGAAGACTCCACGAGAGCCGATGCAGGCAAAGCTCCCCACCCTCCCGATCCAAGCATCGCGCCTGAAAATGAAGATTCTATGAACGCACCGGATGCACAGGATGACAAAATCGTCATATAAAGCATACTGCAGATACGGGAGATGTCAACTCCGCCGAGAATCCCGAGTACGTGAGCGGATGGCAACAACGGTGACGGCTTCCGGCCGCCGCAGGTGGAGGGTGGAGCGCTATCCGATCGGGGAATTGCCGCCCAGGCAAACGAAAGCCGAGGCACCCAAGTGCCCCGGCCCGCCAAGCCGTCAGATCGTCCAGCGCATCCCCGATCATCTCAGGTCCGGTGGCCGCCACGTCTCCCGATCGCCGATGACGCGAGCGGGCACGCCGGCGACGATGGCCCCCGGCGGCACATCCCGGGTCACCACGGCGCCCGCACCTACCACAGCCCCCGCTCCGATGGTCACCCCATCCAGGACGATCACCCCCACCCCCAACCAGGCGCCATCCTCAATGATGATATCGCCGCGGGAGTACAGTGGCTGCTGCTGGATCGGCCGATCGGCCGCCAAGCCATGTTCGTATGGATAGAAGGCGCATCGGGGCGCCACCTGCACGCCCGCCCCCAGCCGGATCGCGCCCACGAACGCGGTGAAGTGGCACCCGGGCTGCACGTGTGTGCCATCCCCGAAGGCCACGGACCCTCCCTCACCGGTCTCGATGATGGTGTCCCGATAGAGATGCACCCGATCGCCCAGCCGCACCCCGCCCCCGCCAGGATGCTGATAGATCACGACCCGGTCATCGATGAAGCAGTGAGACCCCAGCGCCAGGTCCGTACAAACGATCTCAGCACGGGGGGAGACGTACCCGCGAGCATTCATGCGGGCCAGGACGCGCCGCTCCTTGTACGGCGACAGCGGCCAGGCCGCCAGCCGCGCCGCCAGGCGGCCGCGCCAGTCCAGCCCCGCCCGCGCCAGCCAGAACTCGACCCAGCGCTCACGAACCACGTTTCCTCTCCACATACCCATGGGAGCGGAACCAGGCGATCGCCTGGGAAAACGCACGCTCCAGATCGGATTGCGGCATCCCCAACTCACGGATGGCCAGCGTCGGATCGGCCGTCAGCGCCTGCGGCAGATGGCGGGGCCGATCCGTTCGGCCGCGCAGCCGCGCCCAAAGGCCAGTCCGCGGCCGCGCCGGGGGAGGCTGCCCGCTGATCCGCTCCATCAGGGCCAGGTACGCCCGCTCGTCCAGGTTCCCCTCCGCATGCCCGAGGATATAGCGTCCCCCCACACGCCCGCGCTCGGCCGCGGCCACCATGCCCTGAACGACATCCGCCACCGGCACGAAGTTCACGCCGCCCTCCGGATAGGGCAGCCATCGGCCGCGCAGGAACGCCAACAGGCGACGCCCCGTGGCGCTGGGAGCCACGTCCTCCGGCCCCACGCAGGCCGTGGGATGCACGATCACCACCGGCAGGCCCGCGTCGGCCATCGTTCGCGCGATCAACTCGCCGAAGAACTTGGAGCGTACGTAATGAGAGGCGTCCCATAAATTGAACGGGACCGATTCGTCGGGGATGGAGCCATCCGGCGGGCGGCCGATGGTGCCGACCGTGCTGGTGTGCACGATCCGCTCCACGCCCGCGTCCCGGGCCGCCAGCAGCAGGTTGAGCGTCCCCCGCACGTTCACCTGATACATCCGGTCGATATCCTCCGGGCGGGTGGAATACGCGGCGGCGAGGTGGTACACCACCCGGCAACCGGCCACGGCTGCTGCCGCCGATTCCGGCCGGACCAGATCGCCCACGACGACCTCCGCCCCCTTCTCCGCCAGGAGGGCCGCCGATTCCGGGCGTCGGACCAGGACCCGCACCGATTCGCCGCGGGCGAGCAGCAGGCGAGCCAGATGCCGCCCGATGAAGCCCGTCGCCCCCGTCACCAACACGCTCATCGAAGCCGGCTCCGCAGTCGCGCCCACAGGCCGGCGCCTCGCGCCTCGACGGCTCGCCCCAACATGTCCAGCCAATCATCCCGCACGCCCAGGCCCGGCGCCAGATCCAATCCCGGATACCAGATAAACGGCTTCACGTGCACCCGCACCGCCTCCGGCAGGCGCCGCACGAACCCGGCCGTGCGACGCACGGTCGCCTCCGTCTCGCCCGGCAGCCCGGTCATCACGAAGACCCGACAGGTGAGGCCCGCCTCCACCGCAGCCTTCGCCACATCCAGCGAGCGTCGGACATATCGCTCGGCCTCGCCCCGATCCGCCACCCGTCTCGTCGCGATCAGGAGATCCGGATCCGCGCTCTCCACGCCGATCTTCACCGTTATACAGCCGGCCGCCCGCATCTCCGCCAGCAACGGGGGATCGAAGTGCTCCGGGCGGGATTCACACTCCCACGCCAGCGAGATCCCCATGCGACGGATCCCCTCGCATAGCGCCAACACCCGCCTCCGATCCCTGGCGAACACCGGGTCACGAAACACGACGCGGGGCGGATCGAAGCGCTCCGCCAGCCACCGTAACTCCTCCAACACGCGCTCCACCGATCGCTTTCGAAGCCGATCCCCCATGCCCAGCACATACGGGCAATAGGAACAGCCGTCGGGACACCCCCGGCTGCTGAACACGGTGAGAAACCGATAGCGCTGCCACGGGACCACATCCCAGGCCGGAAAGGGCAAGCCATCCAGGTCGATCAGGCGATCGTCCCTCCCGTAGCCGGGGACCCCCAACCCAGAGGGCGACAGCTGCCCCCGTCCGCCATTCGCGACGGCCCGGATCGCGGCGGGCAACGCCATCTCCGGCTCGCCCACCAGGGCGGCGTCCGCCACATCCTCGGCCAGCCAGACCTCCGCCGCGGCCGCGGGCCCTACCAGCAACGAGCGCACGCCCGGCCGTTCCTGGCGCAACCGCCGCAGGAACGCGATGTCCGCCGATCGGGTCGCGTGGCTCACCTGGGCCACGACGACCGCCCGCTCGGGCACCCGGGCCAGCGCCTCCGAAGCATCCCACCCCTCGGCCACCGCGTCCAACAGGACGAACGGCTCCCCGGCGGCGCGAAGAACTGCCGCTGCCGTGGCCAGCAGATGCGGGGGATAGGCGAAGCCGCCCGCGGGAGCCAGCGCTCCCATGCCCCCTGCCCCTTCACGCACGGCGCGGCGGCCCGGCGGATCCGGCGGGTTCAGCAGGACCACCGGCCCAGCGCTCACGTCCGAGACACCAGCCATACGCCGAAACAGATGATGAACACGCCTATCCAGCGTCCCAAGCTCACGCCCTCGCCCAGCCACAGCCAGGACACCAGCACGACGGCCACATAGCCCAGGCTCAGCACGGGGTACGCGTAGCTCAGATCCACCCGGGACAGCACAACCAGCCAGAAGACGGCGCTGAGCCCATACGCCACCACGCCCAACAACACGGACGGCGTGGTGATCACGCGGACGAAGGAAGCGGGAATCGCCGACAGGTCGTTCCCGATGACCCCCACCTGGTTCATCCCGTTCTTCATCATGAACTGGCCCAGCACATTGAAAGCCACGGTGATGAACAGCAACACAGGTTCTCGCAAAGCTGATTCGCCTCCGGCTTCAGATTTTATGTCGTCCCCCACAGCAGGCCGGGCATCCACGCCGGCCGATCTCCACCCCAGCAGGCCGAGCCCCCACGCTCGGCCGCCAGCGACAGCATGGGAGCTGTCGCCGCTAGAAGCGGGCGGGCATCCACGCCGGCCGCCCCCACCTCAGCAGGCCGAACCCCCGCACCCGGCCTCCAGCGACAGCATGGGAGCTGTCGCTGCTAGAGGCGGCCGGGCATCCACGCCGGCCGACCCCACCCCAGCAGGCCGAGCCCCCACGCTCGGCCGCCAGCGACAGCATGGGAGCTGTCGCCGCTAGAAGCGGGCGGGCATCCACGCCGGCCGCCCCACCCCAGCAGGCCGAGCTCCCACCCTCGGCCCCAATTCCCGCGCCCGGCCGCCGACTCAACCAGGCGGCCGAGGGGGGCACGAAAGCCCCTCCAACCGCAACCGATACACCAGGGTGGTCCGCCGCGCCTTGAACCCAGCCACGTACTCCAGCTCGGGCGGCACACCCTCCGGGTCCAGCAGAAAGCTCAACTGCGGCCGTAGCCGGGTGATCTCCCAATCATCGACCACCAGATAGCACGCGCCGTGCGCCAGTGCATACGCCTTCACCTGAGGCCACGTCGCGTTCGGGAACGCCACCAACGGCCGGTCGGCATACAGCGCCACCTCCGGGTTCCGGGACATGATGGGTGTGCCCGGGGCCGTATGCTCCGCCAGCCACAGCCCGGCTGTCCGATGAGACGGCGTCAGGCTGGCCTGCCCCTTCCACGCCGCGACCCTTTGCCCCCACACGCCCCATATCAGCAGCAACGCCACCAACACGATCGCCCACTCAACCTGTCGGGACCGTCCCGACTGCCATCGCCCGGCCATGGCATCCGCCCACTTCGCCCCGTGCAGGACACCTCGCGCGGCCCACACCAGCGCCAGAGGCACCAGCGGGAGCAACAGACGCGGCTGCACATGGAAGAAAGGCACCACCCCCACCGGCACCATCGCCGCCAGCCAGAACGCCTCCCCTGCCCATCGTCGGCGATCCCAGGGACGCTTCCACAGGCCCAATGCGATCAGGCCGACGATCGGGAGGCCCAACAGCACATCGGGCAACAAGTCCCAGGCCTTGAAGAGATTGCGCCGCAGCCGCCGCAGCGCCCCCCGGGGATCCGTCCGGACCACATCGGCCAGGCCGATCTCGAACCGCTCCGGGGAGAGCCACACGATCTCCTTCCCGCTGCGATCCAGGGCGGCCGCGTAATCGTGCCCGAGACCGCTCCCCAGCTCCGTCACCCGCATGCCCAAGACGATGGTGATCCCCAGCTTCCCGCTCAACATCAGGCGGCCGGTGTGATGATACAGATATCCCACGTAAGGAGCGATCACCAACAGGAACGAGAGGGCATACAGCACGACCGCCCGCCAGCCCCGCCGTCGCCAGGCCGCCACGGCGATGGCGATGATCAGATACCCGCCCCACCAGATGAGCCCCTCCGGCCGGGTCAGGTAAGCGGCGCCCAGGGCCAACCCCGCCGCCAGGCCAGCCGACCACCGCCCATGGCACAGCATGCGCCAGATCCCCCACAGTCCCCCCAGCAGGAACATCAGGAAGATGGACTCGGTCAGGCTCCCCCAATATAACGGCCAGACGGCCAGGGCCGGAGAGACGGCCGCCAGCAAGCCGGAGATGGCCGCCACCCGGCCATCCCCGGTCACGTCCCGACTCAACCCGTACAACAGCCCGCAGGCCACGGCGCCGGCCAACGCATGCCACACGGCCAGCGCCTGCTCGATCGGCACGCCCACCAGCAACGAGACCGCCGTCAGCGCCGGCGCCCCGGGCGGCCAGATCAGCTCCGGCACCCCAAATACCTGGTACCCCTCCCCCCGCAACAGGTGCCTGGCCAGGATCAGGAAATCCGGCTCATCCCAGCGCACGGCACGCGGCAGCAGGGACCACGGCAGCCGACAGGCCAGCGCCACCCCGACGATGGCCAGGCCGATCACCCATCTGCGCCTCACGGCGCGGCCTCCAGCCGATAGATGACCACCGGTCCGGCCCCACCCCGCAAGGTCGCCAGATGCTCCAGCTCAGGTGGCGCCTGATCGGGATGCAGGAGGAAGCCCAACTGCGGGCGCAGCCGCTCCACCTCCCACTGGTCCACCACCAGATATCGAACGCCACGCGCCCGCGCGTACCGGAGCACCTGCGGCCACTCCTCCGCCGGAGTCGCCGCCCACGCCGTCCCCGCGTGGAATGCGATCGCCGGATACCGGCTCATCACCACATCATCGGCCGTGACGCCGAGATCTCGCAACCACAGCCCGGCGGTCTTATGCGCCGGCTGAAACGAGTGCGTCCGCTTTTGCAGCGCGGCCACCTGCGGTGCCATCGCCCACAGGGAGAGGATCACCAGAGCGGCCGGGAGCCATCGCCAGGCGCGCCGGCGCCCCCACGCCTCAGACAGAGCGGCGATGGAGCCTTGCAGCCATCCCCCGAGCTCCACCGCCCCGGCTGCCGCCCACAGCAGGATGGGCAACAGCAGGCCCGCCAGGTATCGCTCCTGGATGAAGAACAGGACGAAGGAGAGCGGCGGTGCCAAGGCGCCGATCAACAGCAACTCGCCACGCAATCGGCGGACATTCCACGGCCGGGCGAACAACCCCAGCGCCATCAACCCCACCAGAGCCCAGGGCACCAGCTTGGGCGAGAACAGCGTGTCCCGCACATCACGCAAATTGCGGCGCACCCGACGCAGGAAGCCGCGAGGGTTCGCCCGCACCGAGTCCAGGAAGCTCGCCCGATCGCTCTCCGGCGAGAACAGGTACACCTCCTGCCCCGATCGATCAAGCCGCCACGTCGCTTTGTCGAACGCGGCCGGGTCCTGATAAGCCAACCCCGTCGTGGTATCGAACGCCGCGCCCGCCTCCTCAGCCAGCTGCCACACCCCCGTCGCCTGATGCAGATAGATCACATAGGGCAGGATCACCAGCGCGAAGAGGACGACGTAAAGGGCTACGCCCGCCCCCCAGCGACGCAATGGGACCGGCCGCCCCCACGCCAGGATCACCCACGCCGCCAAGCCGAGCAGGAAGTAGAGCAGCCCCTCAGTGCGGGTCAGATAGGCCAGGCCAAAGGCCACCGCGGCCAGCACCCAGGCGCCCAGTCCTCCATCCTGCGCCGCCCGGATCAGGCCGTACAGCCCCACCGCCGCGCACAACAGGAACAGGGGCTCGGTCATCGTCCCCCAATAGAGCACGCCTGCGGTCAACGCCGGATAGACCGCAGCCATCAGCGCGACGACTCGCGCCGAGCGCTCGCCCTGCACCCGCCGGGCGATGCCATAGAGGGGAAGAGCGAGCAGAGCGCCGGTCACCACGTACACGACCAGGCTTCCTCGCTCCAGATCGCCCAGCAGCAGGCCCAATCCCCCGGCGATCAACGGGAACAGGGGGGAGAAATGGGTGCCTGAATAGCCGAAGAATTGATAGCCGTGGCCGGTGAGCCAGCTCTGTCCCAGCCACAGGTAGAACGGCTCATCCCCCCACACCACCCGGTCGGCCTGGGCCCAGATCCCCCGGATCACCAGGCCCAACACGAGGGCGATCGCCGGCCAGATCCAAGATCTCCAACGGCTCACCGTTCCCTCTCCTCGATGAAGCGTATCTCGGCGATGCCCAGGTGTGGGATCGTCCGCAGCGGCGTGAACCCGGCCACCCGGGCGTTCAGTTGGGCAACCAGCGCCTCGGCCTCCTCCCGCCCGATGACGAGCAACAGCCGTCCCTCAGGCATCAGGTGCCCCCGCGCCTCCCGGGCGAACTGCACCAGGAACGGCAGACGGCGCCTGGCCAGCCGCCCATAGGTCAGCCGCATCAGCAGGCCGCTCACCGCCGGATACCGGCGCAATACGCTGGTCACCACCCGGCTCAGCTCCGTCTCGTCCGGGCGCATGGGCGGGTTGAAGGCGATGACGTCATATCGCCCCCCGACGGCGGAGAACAGATCGGAGTGAAAGACCCGCACGCGCACCCCGCTGGCCGCCGCGTTGCGACGGGCCGTCTCCAGCGCTCGAGGGCTCACATCCACCGCGTCCACATCCCAACCACGCTGCGCCAGCCAGATGGCCACATAACCGGTGCCCGTGCCCATATCCAACGCCCGGCCCGGCTCCCCCTGCCCCGCCACCTCGGCCAGCCGCCGGGTATCCTCGCGAACGCCGCACACCCCCAGGCGCTCGGTCACCTGCACGGCCGTCACGGGGCGTCCTCCTCCGCGTCGCGCTCGCCCGCCACGCGCCGGGCGAGTTCGTCCAGATCGTGGCGCAGCAGGGCGACCTCCTGAGCCAGCACCTTGATCTGCTCGTGGTAGCGGGAGATGTTGAGCGAGAACTGGAATAGGATCAGCAGGAGGCCGATCACCGCCAGCAGCAACAACAGCCCCGGAGGGTAGTCGAACCCCAGCGCATAGGCCAACCGATCGAGCCAGTCGATGATGAGCGGGGAGACGACCAGGCCGCTGGCCGCCAGCAGCCAGAGGAGGGCGAACCGCTCCTGAAGCTTGCGGGTGCGCACCAGATTGATGACCACCCCCAACACCAGAAGGCCCATGAGCACCAGGAAGACGCGGGTACGGATCGCCATCACACCACCTCCCGAGCCGTCACAGGCACCGGCTGATCCGCCTCCTGAGGCGGCGGCGACGGCCGGGCGCCGACGTACTCCGCCGTGGGGACCAGACAGTACGCCTCGCTCAGGTGATGCAAAATCGCCTCATACAAGGGGCGCTTTTGCGACCAGGGAACGCGCAGGAAGCGGAAGGAGGACAGCCGGGGATCCCGCACCGGATCGATCAACTCGGCCGGGTGGATCACGTAGTGAACGCCCAACCCCCTGCGCAGAAGCAGGCGCAGGCCCAATCGGAACAGCCACCAGCCGAAGGTGGCCACGAACGTGCTATGGAAGGGCAGCCGCAGCCACGGCATGGTGGTCACCGGCACCTCCCACAGGCGGGCATCTCCACGCCGCTGCGGCGCCTCCAGGTCCGGATGGTACGGAGATAGCGGAGCCCACCCGTAGGCCCAGACGCCGTAATGCCCGGCGTCCACGCGGCCGTGCGAGACCAGGCGTTGTCCCCAGCGCATCAGCCAGGTCCACGGCGTGGGCAGCAACGAGGCATCGTACAGATATCCGGCGCGATCCAACAGCTTCAGCAGCCTGGGGCTGAGGGAATAGCCGGGCGCCCGGAAGCCGTACACCGGGCGGCCGTAGATTTGGGCGATGCGGGCGTCCGCCTCCATCACCTCCGCCTTCAGCGCCCGGCCCTGCAGGCGCGCGAACCCCATCAGATGGGAGTAGGAGTGGTTGGCCAGCTCATGCCCCCGGCGGACGATCTCTCGGGCGACATCCCGACGCAGCGGGTGCTCCAGGTCCCGTCCGCAGACGAAGAAGGTCGCCCGCACCTCGTACCGCTCCAGCAGATCCAACAGGCGAGGCACGCCGACGGTATAAACCGGCGAGGCCACCACGTCGTTGCTGGGGAGCCCCAGGCTCTCGTAGTACACCCAGAGCTCATCCACATCCACCTGGAGCGTGCCCAATGGGCGTCCGGAGACGCGATCCGCGTCGGCCATGGGTCACCCTTCCAGGATCACCGGGCTGGCCCCCTTGAGCAAGGCCCACCCGTTCTCCACCAGATTGCGGAACTCCGTCCAGGTACGCACCCCGATCACCCGCCGCCAGATGTACCGGGGGTCCAAATAGAAGGAACGGATCGCCCGATTGCGATAGTCCCAGAGCTCGTCGCGAGTCAGCTTCTCCGTCTCCACCACCGGGAAGGAGCGACCGCTGTCAAAGGTCTGCACATCGGGCCGATAGTACCCCTTCTCGATTGCCAGCCGTCGCAGATCCGTGCCCACCTGCGGGATGACCACGTTGAACGAGGCGTAATCGCACTTCAGTTCCTTGGCATACGCGACCGTTCGCATGATGGACTCCCGCGTCTCCCCCGGCAGCCCCAGGATGAAATGCGCCAGCGTGCGGATCCCCACCTCACGACACAGCTCGAAGGTCCGCCGGGTCTGCTCCAAGGTGATCCGCTTGTGATACTCCTGAAGCAGCTCCTCATCGGCCGATTCCACGCCGAACTGGATGGTATGACACCCGGCTCGCTTCATCGCCTCCAAAAGCTCACGATCCACCGTGTCCACCCGGCAGGAGGCAACCCACGTCAGATCCAACTTGTTGCGCACCATCTCCTCGCAGAGCTGGATCGTCAGATCCTTCCGGACGCCGAAGGTGAAATCCTTGAAGAAGAGCTCCTTGACGCCGATGGAGGCCAGGTGCTCGAACTCGGCCATGACGTTATCCAACGGCCGATAGCGATAGCGCAGAGGACTGGCCACGCAGAAGGAACAGGTGTACGGACACCCATCGGAGATCATCACGCTGGTCAGCGGGCGGCGCCGCCCATGGGGAATCCGATAACGGGAGAGATCGAACAGCTCATGGCGGGGCACAGGCACGGTGAACGTGCGGCCCTCCTCCAGGCGACGCCCCGACACCACATGACCGTTCCGCCGATAGGTCAGGTTCGGCAGCTCGGCCTGGCCATCCCCCGCCCCCTCGATGAAATCGATCACGTCCCCGGTCGTGAAATCGAGGATGATGGCGTCCAGATGCTCGTACGCCTCCATGATGTGCGGCCCCTCATACAACAACACACCGCCGATGCCGACGATCAGCGCGCCGGTCCGCTCCTTCACCTCGCGGGTGAACTCCAGGTCGGCCGGCCAGGAGGTGATCCCCGTGAGGAAGATCACCACGTCCGGCCGCCAGTCCGTGATCTCGGCCAGGCAGCGCCCTCGCGGCATGTGGGTGATGATGGCGTCGATGACGCGCACCTCATATCGCTCCGCCAGGAAGCCGCTGAGCATGATGAGATCGATCGGCGGCCAGTAATAGGAGGCCTTGGACACCGAACTGCAGAATTGATCCCGGAGGTAAAGCTGATCCCCCGGGGGATTCAAGAGAAGCACACGCTTACGTCCCGCCCCGTCTCGTCCCGTCACCACCACATCCTCCTCAACAAACCTCCAGATCCCTCCTCTATCCGCAGCCGCAAAGGCTCACATAGATGGATCTCCCACGAAGCCCCTTTCGCAGCGAAGGCATATGCGGAACAAGCCTCCGGCGGCGCGCCGGCGGGCATTCTAGCACCGAACCCAGGGGGAGGCAACGCCCGTGATCCCCCGGGCGTGAGATCTTCCCTCTGGACGTAAACCACTGTAACATCGTGACTCGCGTCGCCCCACGACCAGACGTCCATCCCTGCGAAATCCGCATTCGACAGCTCTCATCCCCTCTCTCGGGTCCGGGAGAAGGGGGGCTCAACGGTGGGTGGTGGCGGCGGCGCAGTTCCCCTGCGCCGCCGCC
>JAADGJ010000036.1 GCA_013152435.1 Chloroflexota bacterium
CCTCTTGTGGTTTGTCACATGTCCCACATGGAAGCACCCGGTGACCGTTTCTGTCAAGATCCCTTTTTACACCACTTTATGAGACATTATCTGGGGATGATGCGGATGGGATAACGCCGCCCGGAGCCGTTGTAGCTCCGCCGACGTCAGATCACGCCACTGGCCGGGCTGGAGGCCATCGATCGTGAGGGGGCCGATGGCCACGCGAACCAGGCGTAGCGTGGGCAGGCCGACGGCGGCCGTCATGTGGCGTATCTGACGCTTGCGCCCCTCCCGCAGGATCATGCGCAGCCAGCGGGTGGGGCCGTGGGGGGTGACGGGACGGCCGCGGGGCGGCAGGGATGGGGGCTCGTCTAGCAGCTCCACCTCCGCCGGCGCCGTGCGACGCCCTTTCACGATCACGCCTCGGCGCAGCGCCTCCAGCGCCTCGGGTGTGGGGATGCCCTCGACCTGGACCAGGTAGGTCTTGGGGAGCTTGTAGCGGGGATGGGTGAGGCGGTGGTTCACCCATCCGTCGTTGGTGAGGAAGAGCAGCCCCTCGCTGTTCATATCCAGACGGCCGGCCGCGTATACCGACTCCGGAACGTCGATGAACCGGCTGAGCGTGGGGCGGCCCTCAGGATCGGTGAATGTGGAGAGCACACCGTAGGGCTTGTAGAAGAGGATATATCGCGGGCGTTCCTCCGCCCGTCGCCGTGGGCGTCGTCGTCGTCGGGAAGGGGGCATGATACAGCTCCGTCAAAAGGCCCCTCGCCGCGCGAGGGGCCTTGGTTCTCTCCGTCGGATAGGGGCTGGCCTGGGGGCCGAAACGGCGTGCGGCCATGAACTTCTACGGCCGCCACAGCCCGTTCCCGCCTTGTGAGGGCGCTCCGTCAGGCGCCCTCCTGGAACTCGCCCTCGATGACGTCCTCATCCCCCTCCGTTCTCGGCTGCTCACCGTCCTCGGGTGGGGTTTCGGGGGCCTGATACATGCTCGCCCCCACGCGCTGCAAGGTGTCCAGGAGCGTCCGGGTCGCATCGCGAATGCGCTCGGCGTCCTCCCCCTGCCGGGCGGAGCGGAGGGTAGCGATCTTCTCCTCCAGATCGCTGCGTCCGTCGGCGGGGACCTGTTCCTGGTTCTCCCGCAGGAACTTCTCCGCCTGATAGATGGCCGCGTCAGCGTCGTTGCGCGCCTCCACCAGCTCCCGGCGGCGGCGGTCCTCCTCCCGGTGTTGCTCCGCCTCACGGATCATGCGCTCCACCTCCTCCTCCGTGAGGCCGGACGAGGCGGTGATGGTGATCTTCTGCTCACGGCCGGTGGCCTTGTCCCGGGCGCTGACGTTGAGGATGCCGTTGGCGTCGATGTCGAAGCACACCTCGATCTGAGGCACGCCCCGCGGCGCGGGAGGGATGCCGTCCAGGATGAAGTGCCCCAGCACCTTGTTGTCGCGAGCCATGGGGCGCTCTCCCTGGACGACGACGATCTCCACCTGCGTCTGACCATCGGCCGCGGTGGAGAAGATCTGGGTCTTCCGGGTGGGGATGGTGGTGTTGCGCTCGATCATGGGGGTCGCCACGCCGCCCAGCGTCTCGATGGCCAGCGTGAGCGGCGTCACGTCCAGCAGCAGGATGTCCTTGACCTCGCCGCCCAAGACGCCGGCCTGGATGGCGGCGCCGACGGCGACCACTTCGTCCGGGTTGACGCCCTTGTGCGGCTCCTTGCCGAAGAAGCGTCGCACCGCCTCCTGCACGGCCGGCATGCGCGTCATGCCGCCGACCAGGATCACCTCATCGATGTCCTCGGGGCTGATCTTGGCGTCGGCCAGCGCCTGCCGGCAGGGCCCCAGGGTGCGCTCCACCAGGTCCGCGGTGAGCTGTTCCAGCTTGGCGCGCGTGAGCGTCATGCTCAGGTGCTTGGGGCCGGTCGCGTCGGCGGTGATGAAGGGCAGGTTGATCTCGGTCTCCAACACGGTGGAGAGCTCGATCTTGGCCTTCTCCGCCGCCTCCTTCAGGCGCTGCAGCGCCATGCGGTCCTGGCGCAGATCGATCCCCTGGTCGCGCTGGAACTCCTCGCAGATCCAGTCGATGATGCGCTGATCGAAGTCGTCGCCGCCCAGGAACGTATCCCCATTGGTGGACCGCACCTCGAACACGCCGTCGCTCACCTCCAGGATGGAGATGTCGAAGGTGCCGCCCCCCAGATCGTAGACGGCGATGCACTCATCCTTCGTGCGGTCTAGCCCGTAGGCCAGGGCAGAGGCGGTCGGCTCGTTGATGATGCGCAGCACCTCCAGCCCGGCGATGCGGCCGGCGTCTTTGGTGGCCTGGCGCTGCGAGTCGTTGAAGTAGGCCGGTACCGTGATCACCGCCTGGGTCACCGGCTGCCCCAGATAGGCCTCGGCGTCCGCCTTGATCTTCTGCAGGATCATCGCCGAGATCTCGGGTGGGGCGTATTCCTTATCGCCCATCACCACCCAGGCGTCCCCGTTGGGGCGCTCGATGATCTTGTAGGGAAGCAGCTCTCGGGCCTTCTGCACCTCGGGATCGCTGTACTTGCGTCCCATGAGCCGCTTCACGGAGAAGATCGTGTTGTCCGGGTTGGTGATGGCCTGGCGGCGGGCGATCTGTCCCACCATCCGCTCTCCCGTCTTCGGGTTGATAGCCACCACGGAGGGGATCAGGTGCCCGCCCTCCGAGCTGGGGATCACCACTGGTTGGCCGCCCTCGATAACGGCGACCACGGAATTCGTCGTCCCTAGATCGATGCCTATAACCTTGCCCATATCCCTCTATCGCCTCCAGTTGATTGCGCCGGTCACCGGGCGACGCGCACCATCGCGGGGCGCAGCACGCGATCGCCCAATCGGTATCCCTTGCGCACCACAGCGATCACATGTCCGCTCTCGACCTCGTCGCTCTCCTCGTGGGTCACGGCCTCGTGCTGCGTGGGGTCGAACGGCTGCCCCACGGGGTCGATGGGGGTCACCCCCTCCTGCTCCAGGAGGCTCTGCAGCTTGCGACGGATCAGGGCGAACCCTTCCACCCAGGAGCTTTCGGCCACATCCTCGGGTAGATGTTCAAAGGCCAGGTCGAAATCATCGAGGATGGGCAGGAGTTTGCTGATCAGCGCCGCGTTCGCCTGCTGCATGAACGCTTCCTGCTCACGCTCCTGGCGCTTTCGGTAGTTGGCGAACTCGGCCGCGGTGCGCCGCCATTGGTCCAGGTAGTCCTCCGCCTGGGCCTGTGCCTCGGCCAGCTGGGCCTCCAGCGCGGCGATTCGCTCCTCAGGCGGGACCTCCTCCTCTTCCGCTTCCGCGGTCTCCGGCGCCTCCTGGACGGCTTCGTCCTTTTCTTCGGAGATGGCCGCCTCGTCGACCGTCGCTTCCTCGGCTTCTGCGGCGGCTTCCTCCGCGATCGCCATCTCCTCTTCTTCCATCGTTACATCGGGTCGTGTCCGCTCTTCTCCACTCATGGTCTCCTGAAAGCCTCCGATCGCCTGTGTCGGTGTGCCGGTGGTAGGGGCCGGGCCCCATGCCGGATTAAGGTCTGTACTACCCCATACGGTTCAGGTGTACAAAAGGTGCCCTTTTCGACATCTCACGCTGCAATGCGGCGCCCTCGCGCTATGCCGATGGGCGTCTTCATCTTGAGCAGACGCGAGGAACGGGTGCATTGGTCAGGGGATGTCCCATCCCTCTCGATCAGCACCCGTACCACTCGCGCAAGAGATCGCTCATTAACGTGGAGACGTAGCGCACGGCGGAGATCGCCCGCGCGTAGGGCATGCGGATGGGGCCGACGATCCCCAGGACGCCTGTGGCCACATCCTCCTGCCCGTAACGTGAGAGGACAAGGCTCACGTCTTGCAGGGCCTCCCACCGCCCTTCGCCCCCGATGATGACCTGCACGGTGTTCACGCCCCGCATGTGGGCCAGGATGGACTCCAGGAGGGGGCGCTCCTCCAACACCTGCACGATCCGCCGGGCGGATTCTCGCTGGGCGAACTCCGGCGCGTCGAGGACGTGGAGGAGCCCGTCCCGGTAGATGTAATCGCTGACGCGGCCGTCGGCGCGGCGCATGAGGTCTCGCACCAACATGATGATCTGGCGCTCCAGCCCGGTGGTGACGGGGGCGCGTCCGGTCAGCTCCTCGCTGGTGGCCCCGCGCAGCCTCTCGTTCAGCATATCGGCGATGCGATTGAGCTGCTCCTGGGGAACCGGGCCATCCAGCTTCAGCATGTGTTGCTTCACCATGCCTCCGCTGAGCACCACCATGAGCAGGACGACGGCGTCGTGGAGCGCGATGAGGTCCAGGTGCTCGAAGCGGCTCTTGGGGGCCTTGGGCATGGTGGCCAGAGCGGCACCTCGCGCCGTGCGGGCCAGGATCGCGGCCGCCAGCCGCACCCACTGGTCGAGCTCCATGCGCGCCTGATGGAACTGATGCCGGATCATCAGCAGCTCCTCCGGCGACAGCTCCATATCGCCGACCAGGTGCTCGACGAAGTATCGATATCCTTCCTTAGTGGGAACGCGCCCGGCCGAGGTGTGAGGATGGGTCAGGTAGCCCTTTTCCTCCAGGGCCGCCAGTTCATTGCGGACCGTGGCCGGGCTGTATCCCAGGCCGTACCGTTCGACCAGCGCTTTGGACCCGATAGGCTGGGCGGTCTCCACGTACGCGCGTACGACCAGTCCGAGAATGGCCTGCTGTCTGGGCGTGAGCGCTTCCATCCGGTTCCCTCGTGAAATGGCTGGTAGGTGTCACCAAGCACGCTTGTGTTCCCCCCTCAGGGGAGGTGATGTATCCAACGCGGTGGGAACTCCGTGGATCGCTAGCGGCGTGAGCCGCAAACCTGGCGGCATTCCCACCGCAACGGACACATGACCCAAGGGATGGATGGTTGCCTGATGAGCCTGTTTTTAGCACTCTCGTTGTTAGAGTGCTAAAACACGGGCGACATCATACCATGAAGCCGGGGGAGTGTCAAAAACGCGGGCCCGGGCCCGCCCCGCGCCGGCAGGAGGGATTCGGTGGGCCGGATCAGATCACCTGCGCCGCGGGCAGGGCGATGTAGAAGGTGCTCCCGCGCCCTTCCCCTTCGCTTTCCACCCAGATCCGACCGCCGTGTCCCTCCACGATCTGCTTGCACAGCGCCAGCCCGATCCCCATACCACCGAAGCGGCGGGTCGTATCCCCCTCCACCTGGTGGAATCGTTCGAACACCTTGTCCAGCTGATCGGGTGGGATCCCCACGCCCTGATCCGCGATCGAGAGCATGAAGTCCTGGCCTTCTCGCCAGGCTCGCAGGCGGATCTCCCCTCCGGACGGGCTGAACTTGGTAGCGTTGTCCAGCAGGTTGTCGATCACCTGATTCAGCAGCTCCAGATCCCCCTCGATGGTGGGCACATCCGGGGCGATCTCCACATGAAGGTGAAGCCCCGCCTCCTTTGCCCGGTGTTGCCAGTTGGTCTGCACGCTCTTCAGCCAGGACACCGGATCCATTCTCGTCTTTTGGAGGGTGTCCGGGGCCAGGGCCTGTAGGGTCAGCAGGCGTTGCACCATGTGGTGGAGCCGCTCGCAGTTGTCGTAAAGGGTCTCCACCACCTCGGTCTGTTGAGTCGTCAGCGGCCCCAGCGTGCCCGTCTTCAGCATCTCCGCGCATCCCCGGATCAGCGTCAGCGGGGTGCGCAGCTCGTGGGAGACGTTCTGGATCATCTCGTCCTTGGCGTGCAGCGCCTCTTGCAGCTGCGCGTTGGTCTTCTGGAGGGATGCGTACAGGCGAGCGTTCTCCAGGGCCACCGCGGCCTGGCGGGCGAAGGCCTCCAGCGCCTCCCGTTCCGCCTCCGACCAGGTGTGGGGCTTGTCGTAGTAGCAGCCCGCGGCTGCCACCGTCCGTCCCTCATAGACCAGGGGCCAGACCGCGACCGCCCGGAACCCCTCCGTCTGCGCCAGGGTTCGCGTGAGGGAGTCCTGGGGCAGCTTCTCGATATCCGAGATCAGGATGGGCTTGGGGATCTCCAACAGGCGTCCGCCGTGCAGCTTTCTGACCAGGCTGGTCGCCCGCTTCACGTAGCCGGGTGAGAGGCCTCGGAACCAGGGACAGCTCACGGTGTCGTCCGGGTGGCGGATGTAGATGGCGACTCGGTCGGCGCCGCTCAGGGTCGACGCCCCGTGGCCGATGGCTGAGATCACCTCGTCGAGGCCATGCGGGTAGTTCAGCGTGTCGCCGAGGAGGGCGAGGCGGCTCATCACCTCCGCGCGGGTCCGGAGCTGCTGCAAGAGCTTCACCCGCTCCAGCGTCTGTCCCACCTGTTCGGCCACGCGGTTGACCAGGGTGATCTCGGCCTGGCTGAACTCCCGCCGCTGTGGGCTGTCCAGCCCCAGCATGCCCACCACCTGGCCCCGGACCAGGATCGGCACCACCAGGAAGGAGACGCTGCCTTGCTTGCGCATGATCTCCTGGATCGGCGCCAGGAGCGGGTTGCCCTCGGCCTCCGTGATGGCCAGGGGGGCTTTGTGGTTCAGGACGTAGGCCATGGAGGGGGTCGTATGGACGGAGATGACGGTCCCCAGCGTTTGGGGACGCCCGGGCTCTCGGTATTCCGCGATGATCCTGGCTTCCGTGCGCTCCTCATCGAGGAGGGCGAAGGCCACCTGAGGCAGCTGGAGGAAGTGGGCCAGCTCCTCGCAGATCTCCTGGAGGGCAACCGGCAGGTCCTCGGCCGAGGCCGTCGCGGCGATGACCCGGCTGAGCAGCGTGACCTCCTGGAGCCTTCGGTTGGTCTCCTCCAACAGGCGCAGTCGCTCCGCCGCCGTCCCCATCTGTCGCCCTACGGCCTCGATCAGGGCGATCTCCTCCTGGGTCCAGGGACGTGGCTCGGGGGAGGAGACGTTCAGCCCACCGATGCAGCGCTCGTTGGCCTGAATGGGCACGGTGATGGAGGCGCGGACGCCGTGGCGAATCATGGCGGAGACGATGGCCGATTGAGATCCCTGGGTGATGGACTGCCAGTCCTCCACCGCGCAGGAGTTGAGGGCTTCCAGGCCGATGGCCTGAGCCATGGTGTCCATGACGGGGCCGATCTCCGCGGGCAGGCCGTGGATGACGCGCAGATCGTCTACCCAGATGCTTCCCATGTGCAGCCCTAGGGCCTGCAGGGTGTGGCTCAGGGTGGTCTCCAACAGGGCGGACAGATCGGAGGCCCCGGCCGCGGCGGCGATGATGGCGTTGAGCGCCTCCTGTTGCGCGGCCCGACGTCGGATCTCCGCCTCCGCCCGCTTGCGCTCGGTGATGTTCCGGCTGATGCCGATGATGCCCGCGATCTCCCCATGGGCGTCCCGGAAGGGCACCTTGGTGGTCAGGAGCCATCCCTGTTCGCCGGTCCCCTGGTCCATGAGGGGCTCCTCCCGGTTGACCATCGGCTGGCCGGAGCGGAGGATCTCCTGTTCATCGGCGAAGTATCGGTCCGCCAAATCGCGGGGGTAGAAGTCGAAGTCTGTCTTGCCCAGCAGCTCGTCCGGCGACTTCGCCCCCATCACCCGGGCTGTGGCCAGGTTGGCCACCAGGAATCGGCCCTCCCGATCCTTCACATAGATGTGGTCCGGGATATTGTCGATCAGCGTGCGCAGGAGCTGGCGCTCCTGTGCCAACGCCTCCTCCGCCTGCTTATGCTCGGTGATGTCCTGGACGTACTCGATCGCGCCCTTCAACTGGCCCGTTGTGATGTCCTCGAGGGGGAAGCAGTAAACCTCCAGCCATCCCACGTGCTTTCCGCCGGGCCCCCGCTTCGGCACGATCTCGTGCATCGCCTTTCCCGTCTCCAGGGTCTTCCGGGGCACGCAGCCCTCGCAGGGGGAGCTCCGCCCGTGGTAGGCTTCGTAGCACTTCCGCCCCACGATGGGCATGGCATGCGCGTACCACCGCTCCATGGTGGGATTGACGCGCAGGACGTTCATCTCGTTGTCCAGGATGCTGATCCCGTTCTGGATGCTGGCGAAGACGCTGGCGAGGAATCGCTCTCGCTCCTGCAGCGCCTCCTCCGCCTGCTTGCGCTCGCTGATGTCGGTGAAGACGGAGAGAACCCGGGCGAGGTGGCCCGTTTCATCGAAAAGCGGCTGGGCGCTGACGATGACGGGGACCTCGCGACCATCCTTCGTCAGCAGGGCGGCCTCGTAGCGGTCGGTGGCGCCCGCCCGGACGGCTTCGATCTGCTGTTCATCGGAGGCGATGAGCGCCCGCGGGCGTCCGAGCAGTTCCTCGGGGGTGTAGCCCGAGAGCCTGGCCATGGCGGCGTTCACGAAGGTGATATTCCCGTCGGCGTCCTCGACCAGGATGCCTTCCGTCATGTTGTTGACGATGGTCTCGTTGAAGGTGGCCAGCTGCCGTGCCTCCTCGTACAGGCGCGCGGTGGCAATGGTCATGGCGATGTATTGGCAGACGGCCGTGAGGAGCGACCGGTCCTCCGCCGCCCACTGCCGTTGGGCGCGAGTGGCCACGGCCAGGAGCCCCAGCGTCTCCCCCTTGGAGATCAGGGGCATGATGGCCGAGGCGGTGAATCCATAGCGGGCGATGTCCGGGTTCACCCCTCTGTGATGGGCCGTGTCGTCGATGAACAGAGGACGGCCGCTGCGTAGCACCTGCTCTCGCAGCCCTCCCGCCCGAGGGGTACCGGAGAAGAGGGCCTGGAGTTTCGCCTCCACCCCCTTGGCCATCACGGGGTGCAGCTGTTGCGTCGCCTTATCCCACAAGCCGATGCCGCCCATCTCGAATTGGATCGCGTCCAGGACCGCCTCCAGGGCCTTCGCGATGGTCTCTTCCAGCGTCAGGGATTGGTTCACCATGGCCGTGATGGCGTCCAGGGCGGCCAGGGCGGCCGTGCGCTCGGCCGTGCGACGCGCCAGCGCCTGGTGATGCCGGATCCTCCTCAGGGCCGAGGCCAGATGTTGGGTGGCCTCCTCCAGGAAGGCCTGTCCCTCCGGATCCCGTTTGCGGGCCGGCTCGTCGGCCAGGCACAGCACGCCCAGTTCCTGCTCGCCCGCGGTGATGGGCACGGTGTGCCGTGCGAGGGAGCGGCCGTTCGGCAGGGCGATCCCCTGGCCCGTCAGTTGATCCCATGGGTCGGAGCCCGCGGGGATGCATAGATCGTCCGGGAGCGGCAGGCCGCGGGCCTGTGCCAGTTGCATCTCCTGCTCGGCCGGATCGGTCACGAAGAGCAGGGCCATGTGTGGATGGACCGCCTCCTCCAGCCAGTCCATGAAGGTAGCAGTTTCGCGAGCCAGATCCAGTGTGGTGCCGAGCGTGAGGCTGAGTCGGTACAGTTGCGTCAGTCGTTGATTGGAATACATACGCCCTCGTCCGTCTTTTCAGTAGCGGTGATCCTGTTCCCTGAAGCATCACGCCTGTGTGATAGCGCTGCGCTGAGCTGTGGTCGTTGAAGTGGAGCGTTCGCTCCGAAGATGGGGGAGGCATGGAGGGAGGCCTCCCTCCTCCGGCGTGCGGCGCTCTCTTAGCTCTTCATATGTACATATCCTCTTATTTGATTGAGTCGTCAAGCTCCTCGGGATCTCAAAGCTTTGGCTGGTTCATGACCTCCACAGTCGAAGACGTGCGCTGGAATCGGGTTGATGTGGCCCCCGTGAGCGTCCCTGTCCGGGCCTGGCACCATCCTGCTCGCTCTGGGGGAAGCGGGCGAAAGCGTTGCGGCGAGAGGATGAAAGCCCATGGCCCGGTCGATCGGACGGGTGCCAGCGGTGGCAACGCGACGCGTCGCACCATATACAGGGCACGCTTTCAGGAGATGAGCCGGGTCCGTTTTGTTGAGGAGATGGATGTGGTAGCCGCTCGGATCCCTCCCTCCCCTTTGGCGGTTTGGGTGGATATCCTGATTTTCGCCCAAGGGCAGCGCCCGGGAGATGAAGCGCGTGATGGGCGCCCTGGGTTTATGGTGTCTGGTACTTGCTGGATTCCACCAGCTCGGCTAGGCCGTACACACCATCGCCGAAATTCATCAGGCGGCCGGGCACGTCGTCATCCACATGGGCGGCCACGATCTCACCCACGAAGATGGTGTGATCTCCGGTCTCCATCTGATGGGACAGACGGCATTCCAGGTTGAAGACGGCTCCCTCGATGAGGGGGACGGGTGTGGCGGTCCCCGGTTGGGTCTTCAGCCCGGAGGCGTCCATCTTATCGCCGTCCCAGCCGGAGTGGGTGCCTGTGTACCACACTGCCTCACCCATGTCGGGGCCGGGCGCCGCGATGACGAACGCCTGGCTATCCAGAATGGCTTTGTGGGTGAAGCGCTTAGGGCTGACGGCTATGGCGTACATGGGCGGCTCGCCGGAGCAGACCATAGACCAGCCGGCCGGCATCACATTGATCTGCCCGTTGGCCGCGCGGGACACGATCAGCACGATCCATTCGGGATACTTACGCGCCAATGCCTCTTGTGGGGGAACCTGTCGCATAGGTGGCCTCTCCGTACGAAGGGATCAGTAGGCGTTGCGGTCCCGGAAGATCAGGAAGAGGGTCCGCAACAGGATCTTGATATCCAGCAGGAGCGACCAGTTCTCGATATACCAGAGATCGTACTTGGTGCGCTCGGCGATGGAGGTATCGCCTCGGAGCCCGTTGATCTGGGCCCAGCCGGTGATGCCCGCTTTCTCGCGGTGGCGATCCATGTACCGGGGGATGCTCTGGCGGAATTGCTCGACATAAACGGGGCGCTCCGGCCGGGGACCGACCAGGCTCATATCGCCCACCAGGACGTTGATGAGCTGGGGAAGCTCATCCAGGGAGAACCGCCGGATCAGCGCGCCGAAGCGGGTGCGCCGCGGGTCGTCCGGTCGCGTCCAGCCGGGGCCCTCCGCCTCCGCATCCGTCCGCATGGACCGGAACTTGATCATGGGGAAGGGCTGCGCGTCCAGCCCCATGCGCTCCTGGATGTAGAATACCGGGCCGGGGGATTCCAGCTTGATGATCAGGGCGGTCAGCATCATCAGCGGCGATAGCAGGATCAGCGCCGCGGCGCTCACCACGACGTCCATCGCCCGCTTCAGGGTGAGGCGCCAGCCGCGCAGCGCGATGTCCCGCACCGTCAGCAGGGGCAGCCCGCCCAGGTCGCCGATGCTCACCTCGGAGGCCATGATCTGGAACACGTCGGGGAAGACGCGAATCCCCACCTTCTCCCGCTCGCACAGGGCGATGATCCCCACGATCTCCTGGTGGCTGGCCTCGGGCAGGGCGATGATCACCTCGTCCACCTTGTGCTGCTCGATCGCGGTCGGGATGTCCTCGATCCGGCCCAGCACGGGGAAGCCCAGCACCGACTTGGGGCCGGAGTTCGCGTCGATCAGGCCGACCACCCGATAGCCCAGGCCGGGGGATTGCACGATCTTCTGTAGGATCATGCGCCCCACCTCGCCCGTGCCAACGATCAACACCCGGTCCTCGCCCACGCCGCGAGCCTGCAGCGCCCATTGCACCCGGGCGTGGATGACCCGGCCGAGCGTGACCAGCACCAGCGTCAGCCCCCACGTGTAGATCACCATCCAGCGGTGGTAGTCCAGCTGTCCCTTGAACAGGAAGGACGTGAAGGCGATGGTGAGCAGGATGCTGATGGAGACGGCCCCGAAGAGCTGGTAGAACTCGTCCAGGTGGGAGATGGCTCGCTTGCGATGGTAGAGCCGGTAGAAGAAGAACACGGTGGCCAGGCTGGTCAGGTGGATGGCCATCATGCTCAGATAGTTGCGGAACGGGCCGATGCCCTCGCCGACGCCCATGCGGCGCAGCAGGTATCCCAGGTAGAAGGCCACCGCGGCCGCGGTGAGATCGCATATCAGCAGAGCGATGACGAACACGAGCTGTGCGCGTTTCACGTCGTCCCCCCCGAATGCGAAGCCTTCGGCTCACGCCACTGACCGCTCAGGGCGCGCCGTCCCATGTCCAGTTTCCCCTTCAGGGCGATGCCGGCCAGGATCAGCCAGTGCAGCCAGAACGGCGTGGTCGCCGCGTAGTGCTTGTGGTAGAAGATCACCATGGCGCGATAGAACTCCCTGCGCGCTCGCGGGCTGTGCTGGCTGGCCGCCTCCTTCACGTGGAGGACGGTCACGGCCGGGTTGTACCATATCTGCCACCCGGCGTCCTTGATCCGCTTGGCCCAGTCCAGGTCCTCGCCGTACATCCAGAAGGTCTCGTCGAGCAGCCCGACCTGGAGGATGGCCTCCCTTCTCACCCACATGAACGCCCCCACGACGGAGTCCACCTCCGTGAGTTCGTCCGGGTCCAGATAGGTCATGTTGTATCGTCCAAAGCGGCGGCTGCGGGGAAACAGCTTGCTGAGTCCCAGCATACGCCATAGCGAGATCTCGGGCGTGGGGAAGGAGCGGCGGCACGCCAGGTCCAGCGATCCGTCCGGGCGCACCAGCTTGGGGCCCACCACGCCTGCCTTCGGCCGGGCGTCCATGAAGGCCAGCATCTGGGCCAGGGCGTCGGGAGGCAGGACCGTATCCGGGTTGAGCAGGAGCACATAGCGCGGCAGGGAGGCGGCATCGACCGGAGAAGGGGTGGCAGCGGATGCGGATGACGGATCGGGAAAGCCAAAGGCGCGTAGGCCCAGGTTGTTCGCGTAGGCGAACCCGCCGTTATGATCGCTTTCGATCAGGCGGGCCTGTGGGAACTCCGCCCGCACCATCGCGGCGCTGTCGTCGGTGGAGGCGTTGTCCACCACGCAGACTTCAAATGCAAAGGCGCCCTGGCTGGCGTAGACAGAGCGCAGGCACCTTTGCAGTAAGGCACGAGTATTATAATTGACGATGATGATCGCCAGATCGAGCATCGCCCCCCCTCACCGGCAGCGGCATTTTAGCACAGGCGCCCACCTCGGTCAAAGCCTTTGCGATTCAGCTCGTGCGTCTTTTTCGGTGGAAATACGGCGGGGAGCTTTGAGGGGCACAGCCCCTCAAAAGAAACTTCCCGGTTTCCGCCCCTCACCTGCCTCGCCCAGCCTTGCCCACTCGAATCAGGTCGGGAAAGGGCAGGTGCTAGGCGGAAAAAGAGGAAGTTTTGGCGGAGGGGGGGCCCTCCGCATTTCCCTTGTGGGCTTGCGATGAGCCCCGCGAGGTTTCCACCATTTTGGATACGCTATCGTGATTCACGCCAGTGGATCTCCGGCCGCTGGCGGTGCCGCCAGCGCCAGGCCAGCCCCACAGGGTAGCCGATCATCTTCGCCACGTCGCCGACCAGGCGGATGACCGGGACCAGCGCCATCGTTTCGATCCTCTGCCAGGGGGAGAGCGAGCCCCAGTAGCGTTGTAGCCGTTGCCATGGCCGCTGGCAGTAGACCAGCCCCCCCAGGATCAACAGCCCCCACCACGCGGGGGTGTGGAGGAGGCCGAGGGCGATCAGGCCCGGCGTCGCGACCAGATAGGTCGTGTAGCGCACCAGATGGCGCTTGCGCCATAGATCGGCTTTTCCATCGCCGCGCGCGTATCGGTAATATTGGAGGAAGAAGGCGCGCAGGGACGGGCGGGGGCGGAAATAGGCGATGGCGTCCGGCGCCCAGGCGAAGGGGCCGAAGCGGTCCCGCAGCCGGAAGTCGAAGATGAGGTCTTCGCAATAGTCCAGCCACTCGGGATAGCCGCCCACCGCCTCCCATGCCTTACGGGTGAACGCCACGGAGCGGCTGGAGGGCAGGAATCGGTCGGCGCGCACGTCCTCCAGGGCGGGCAGGACGGTGGCCCCCATGGCGATCTCGAAGAGGGATTGGGGGTCGGGGAGGAAGAAGCCGGAGACCACCTGGACGCTCGGGTGTTGTGAGAAGGGGGCGAGCAGCATCTCCAGCCAGCGGGGATGCAGTCGGACGCCGGCGTCTGTGGACGCGATGATCTCGCCCGATGCCGCGGCGATGGCCCGGTTGCGTCCCTGGGAGATGTTGGCGCCCGGCTCCACGATCACCCGCAGCGGCAGGCGATCCGCGTAGCTCTCCAGGATGGCCACCGTGTCGTCTTGGGAGCCGCCGTCCACGATGATGACCTCGTCCGGCTGGCGCGTCTGCACGAGGAGGGAGTCCATGAGCCGGCGGATCGAGGCTCCCTCATTCAGCACCGTGGCGATGATCGTGACCCGGGGGGATGGCGATGTGCGCATGGGACCATTATAACGTGGCTGTGGGGCCTAGCCAAGCCTGGTTGTTCCGTGGAGGGGATCTCCCCTCCGCGGAAACCCCACTTTTCCGGGTGGTGGATCGTGTGTCCTTTTCGGTGGGAACACGGCGGGGAGCCTTGAGGGGCGCAACTCTCAGGTGGTGTGGCTCCCTGGCTTGGTCGGGGAGGTATGGTACAATGGCCGGGTGAGAGGATTCGTTCATGTTTCTGTGCGTACCTGGAGAGGAGGAGCCGGGATGTTGATTCGAGGTGGCGAGGTGCCGGAGCAGAACGGACGCAAGCCGTACCCGATCGAGGGATATGAGGTCCCCGTGCGGCATTTCGTGGTGCGCGTGACCACGCCGGAGAACCCGTTCCCGCCTCACAAGCACGAACAAGGGGAGCTGTGGTACATCATAGAAGGACAGGCGGTGCTGACCCTGGATGGGCGTGAGCACGCGGTGGAGGGTGGAGATCTGGTCGTGCTGGAGCCGTGGGTGGAACACGGCCTGCGCACGGAGGGCCGGGTTACCTGGATCTGCATAGGGTGACGCGGCTTCCCGTTCCGTGGAGCAAGTGTGCACCGAGAGGCTTACGGTCGACAGGGCTGGCGAAAGGAGGTCGCAGTGGCGGAGCAACTGTCTCGGGAGGAACTGCTTGAGCTATATCGGCAGATGGTCTTGATCCGTCGGTTTGAGGAGAAATCGACCGAGCTGTACACACAGGGCAAGATCGGCGGGTTCCTGCACCTGTATATTGGCGAGGAGGCCATCGCCGTGGGGGCCTGTAAGGCCATGCGGGCGGATGACCACCTGTTCACCGCCTATCGGGATCATGGCTGGGCCATCGCCCGCGGGCTGGATCCCAGACGGGTGATGGCCGAGCTGCTGGGAAAGGCCACCGGCGTCAGCGGCGGCAAGGGCGGCTCCATGCACCTGGCCAGCGCCGAGCACAACTACTGGGGCGGCCACGCCATCGTCGGAGGACATCTACCTCTGGCCACCGGCGTCGGGCTGGCCATCCGCTACAAGGGCGAGGATAGCGCCGTCGTCTGCGCCTTCGGCGAGGGCTCCACCAACATCGGCTACTTCCACGAGTCCATCAACCTGGCCGCCGTGTGGGACCTGCCCGTGGTCTTCCTGGTGGAGAACAATCAATATGGCATGGGCACCGCGGTGGAGCGCGCCTCGGCCGTCTCGGACATCTTCCAGAAGGGGTGCGCCTACGACATCGCCAACGCCCAGGTGAACGGGCAGGACGTGCTGGAGATGTACAGGGCCGTTCAGGAGGCGCTGGACCATGCCCGGAAGGAGGGTCCCTTCCTGCTGGAGGCGATCACCTATCGCTACGTCGGGCATTCCATGGGGGATCCAGAGCGGTATCGCCAGAAGGCGGAGGTTGAGGAGTGGCGCGCTCGCGATCCCATCCGGCTCTTTGCCGCCGAGCTGAGGAAGCGCGGGGTCGCGGACGAGGCAACGCTGGAGGAGATCCACCGCGCTGTGGAGGACGAGCTCGTCGAGATCGTCCGATTCGCTGAGGAGAGCCCGGAGCCGGACGACGCGGCGTTGTGCGAGCATGTCTACGTCAACCCCGTCCCCCACCGATAGGAGGTCGCATATGGCACGCATGACGTTTCGTGAGGCCATCAGCCAGGCCCTGCGTGAGGAGATGTACCGCGATGAGCGGGTGTTCATCATGGGGGAGGAGGTCGGCCGTTGGGGGGGCACCTATGCTGTCACCCGCGGCTTCCTGGATGAGTTCGGCGAGAAGCGGGTGCGGGACACGCCCATCGCGGAGGGGGTCATCGTCGGCGCGGCGGCCGGCGCGGCCATCGCCGGGTTGCGCCCCGTGGCGGAGATCATGACCATTAACTTCGCCTTCCTGGCCATGGACCAGATCGTCAACCACGTCGCCAAGCTCCATTACATGTTCGATGGTCAGATCACCTGCCCCGTCGTCATCCGCACCGTCGGCGGCGGGGGACGACAGTTGGGGGCGAGCCACTCCCAGTCGCCTGACGTGGTCTTCGCCCACTTCCCCGGCCTCAAGGTGGTCGCCCCGGGCACGCCAGCCGACGCCAAAGGGCTTCTGAAGGCCGCCATCCGTGAGGACGATCCCGTCCTCTTCATCGAGCACGCCACCCTCTACCAGGTGCGCGGCGAGGTCCCCGACGATGAGGACTACCTGGTGCCCATCGGCGTGTCCGATGTGAAGCGAGAGGGGCGGGACGTGACCATCGTCTCCTACTCCAAGATGCTGCAGATCTCCCTGGAGGCGGCCGAGCGGCTGGTGCAGGAGGGGATCGAGGCCGAGGTGATCGATCTGCGATCGCTCCGCCCGCTGGATACGCGCCCCATCATCGAGTCCGTGCAGAGGACGAACCGGGTGGTGGTCGTCGAGGAGGGCTGGCGCTCCTACGGCGTGGGGGCCGAGATCGCCAGCCGGGTGATGGAGCTGGCCTTCGACTCCCTCGACGCGCCGGTGCGTCGCGTCGCCCAGGCGGAGGTGCCGTTGCCCTATAACCGTCGGCTCGAGCAGATGGCGCTCCCCCAGGTCGACGATGTGGTGCGCGCCGTGAAGGATGTTCTGTATCTGTGAGGAGGAGGCGTTGTCGTGGCTGAAGTGATCACCATGCCCAAGTTAGGCTTTGATATGGCGGAAGGCACCTTGATCGAGTGGGTCAAAGGGGAGGGGGACGAGGTCGGAGAGGACGACGTCATCGCCATCATCGAGACGGATAAAGCCAGCGTGGAGGTCCCCGCGCTTCGCTCCGGGGTGCTGCGCGCGCTGCTGGTGAAGGAGGGGCAGACGGTTCCCGTCGGGCAGCCCATCGCGATCATTGGCGCCGCCGATGAGGAGATCGATCTGGAGGCGCTGGGGGTGACGGAGGCGGCCCCGGAGGCGGAGGCGGGGGAGGTGGAGGAGGCGGTTGCGCCGCCGCCCGAGGCGCCTCCCGCGGTCGAGCGCGGCCGGCTGGCCGTATCCCCGGTGGCGCGGCGCATGGCCGAGGAGCTGGGCATCGACCTGACCCGGGTGCGGGGGACCGGCCCCAACGGCCGCATCATCAAGCGGGACATCGAGGCCTACCTGCGGGAGATGGAGAAAGCGCCGGAGAAGGCGCCGCCGCCCATCCCCACGCCCTCACACGCGCCCGCGCCCGAGGGGATCCAGGTCGAGCCGATGACGCCGATGCGGGAGACGATCGGCCGCCGCATGGTCGAGAGCAAACAACAGGCGCCTCACTTCTACATCACCTACGAGATCGATATGGAGGCGGCCATGGCCCTGCGGCAGGAGTTGAATGCGCTCCTGCCGGAGGACGAGCGCATCTCCGTGAACGATCTCGTCATCAAGGCCGCGGCCATCGCGCTGCGGGAGTTTCCCAGGCTGAACGCCTCCTTCGCCGGAGATGAGATCCACATCCATGAGCAGGTGAACATCGGCATCGCCGTGGCCCGTGAGGTGGGCCTGGTGACGGCGGTCATCCGGGACTGCGACCGGAAGCCGCTGGCGCAGATCGCCCGCGAGGCCCGCGAGCTCGTCCGACGGGTGCGGGAGGGCCGCATGCGCCCCGACGACATGGTGGGCAGCACCTTCACCATCAGCAACCTGGGCATGTTTGGCGTGGAGGAGTTCGCCGCCATCATCAACCCGCCCCAGGCGGCCATCCTGGCCGTGGGGGCCGTGCGCCGCGTGCCCGTCGTCACCGAGGACGGGGAGCTGGCCGTGGGCGCCCGGATGAAGGTCACCATCTCGGCCGACCATCGCGTGACGGACGGCGCCGAGGCGGCGCGGTTCATGCAGGCCTTCAAGCGGGCGCTGGAGGAACCGCTGCGTCTCGTCCTGTAAGACTTCGCCATTCGCCACTTGCCACATCTCACCCACGGAGGATATGGACCATGCGCATTCTGTACATCGACATCGACACATTGCGCCCGGACCACCTGGGCTGCTACGGCTATCACCGTAACACCAGCCCCAACATCGATGCCCTGGCCGAGCGGGCCGTCCGATTCGACAATTGCTATGTCACCGATGCGCCGTGTCTGCCGTCGCGCGCCGCCTTGTGGAGCGGTCGATGCGGCTTCCACACCGGCGTCGTCGGTCACGGGGGCACCGCGGCCGACCCGTTCATCGAGGGGCCCACGCGGGGCTTCCGTGACATCTTCTGGGCGACCTGCTGGATGACCGCGCTGCGCCGGGCGGGCTTTCGCACCGTCACCGTCAGCCCCTTCGGCGAGCGCCACGGCGCCTGGCACTGGTACGCGGGCTTCAGCGAGATCTACAACCCGGGCAAGGGCGGGATGGAGATCGCGGACGACGTGACCCCCATCGCGCTGGATTGGATCCGGCGCAACGCCCGTGACGACAACTGGTTCCTGCATATCAACTACTGGGATCCGCACACGCCCTATCGAACGCCAGAGGCGTTCGGCAATCCGTTCCAGGACGATCCGCTGCCGGATTGGCTGACGGAGGAGGTGCGTCAGCGCTCATGGGAGGGATTCGGTCCGCATAGCGCCCAAGAGCCTCATGGCTGGGGTGGCGAGACGTTCTACCAGAACTATCCCCGGATCCCCGCGCAATTGGACTCCATGGAGGCCGTGCGTCGCTGGATCGATGGATATGACGTGGGCATCCGCTACGCCGATGAGCACGTGGGGCGGATCTTGAACGCGCTGGCTGATGAGGGGGTCCTGGATGAGACGGTCATCATGGTCAGCTCCGATCACGGCGAGAACCAGGGCGAGCTGAACGTATGGGGGGACCACCAGACGGCTGATCACATCACCAGCCGGGTGCCGCTGCTCGTGCGCTGGCCGGGGCTGACGGATGAGCCGCGCGTGGATCGGGCGTTGCACTACCATTACGACTGGGCGGCTACGCTCATCGAGCTCGTCGGCGGCCAGGTGCCCGATAACTGGGACGGCCGGCCGTTCACCGCGGCCTTCCGCCAGGGCCGCGAGGAGGGGCGTCCCTACCTGGTCGTCAGCCAGAACGCATGGTCCTGCCAGCGGAGCGTGCGGTTCGACGATTACATCTGCTTGCGCACCTACCACGATGGGTACAAGCAGCTGGAGCCGGTCATGCTGTTCGACCTGGCGAACGATCCTCACGAGCAGCACGATCTGGCGGCCGAGCGGCCGGACCTGGTCGATCGGGCCATGGGGATGCTGGCCGAGTGGCATCACGAGATGGCGGCCACCAGCCGTCATAACGTGGACCCGATGATGACGGTGCTGCG
>JAADGJ010000037.1:0-9518 GCA_013152435.1 Chloroflexota bacterium
CCACCACCACTCACCGTTGAGCCTCCTTCTCCCGAGCGCGGGAGAAGGAGGTCTGGGGGATGAGGGCCGTTTTCCCTCGGTTGACGACCGGGGGAAAGACTTGCCTCGGGCAACAAGCGGGGGCGTTCCTACCACCCGATTTCCATCACTGGCTTTGAAAAAGCCCCGCCATGACCCCCTGATACGCTTGGGCATTGGTCGGGCCTGTGCTATACTACGCCCGGCCCGGCCGATACAGACGCGGGAGCACGCATGATGGGATGGATTGCTCGTTTGCGCCGCTTACGTCACAAGCGTTCCGATATCGCCCGCTCTTGGGAGGGGGACCCCTTCGTCGCCTTGAGCGACCCTCACCCCCGGCGGCGGTGGGAGGCAGCCAGCGTCCTGGGACAACACCCCATGCCTACGCGGGCAGCTGAGGCGCTGGTGCGCGCCCTGGGCGACCCCGAGCCGTTCGTTCGCTGGCAGGCCGGGCGGTCCCTCCTGGACCTCCCCGAGCATGAGGCGCTACGCGCCCTGCGCGATGCGCTGAACGACGCGTCGCCCGTCCGGCGGGCGGCCGCGGCCGAGGCACTGGGAGAAGCCCCCTGGCGACAGGCTCTCCCCCTCCTGATCGAGGCGCTATCCGACCAGGACGCCGGCGTACGCGTGGCGGCCGCGCTGTCCCTGGGCCGGATCGGGCGGGTGGAGGTCATCGAGCCTCTTGCGACGCGCATGGAACAAGAGCCCTCGCCGGGCGTGCGCTGGGCGCTCGTGCGAGCGCTGGGGATGGTCGGCGTCCCCGCGGGGGCGGAGCCGTTGCAACAATGCCTGACGCGAGACGGCGAGGAGGCGCCCGTGCGACGCAGCGCCGCGTGGGCCCTGGGACAACTGAGCTGGGACCCGGCCGTCGTGGACGGGCTCCTGACGGCGCTGGACGATCCGGACCCGCAGGTGCGATGGCACGCCTGCCTGGGGCTGGGAAACATCGCCCAGACCGCCCTCCGCTCCCGGAACACGGATCGAGAGCTCCTGGAGCGGGTGCAGGAGGCGCTGGCCCGCCGGAGAGAGGATGGAGCCGACGCCGGGCAGGGCCTGGTCGGCGAGGCGGCGTCCCAGGCATTGGCGCAGATCCATGCGGGCCTGTGGAGGCGCCGAAAGCGCTAACCTCTCAGCCGGGCGCGGATCCCTGAAAACAGGTATCCCCCCATACCCAACACGCGGAGTTGAGACCAACATTGGCCTATCGTCGAATCGAGGTCGGGAAGGCGATCGTCCACATCGTGGATGACGGTCAGGTGTGGATGGACGCTGGCGGGCTGTTCGGGCTGGTCCCCAAGCGGCTATGGAGTCGTGTAACGGAGGCCGATCCCGAGAATCGGGTCCCCATACCGCTGCGCTGTCTGCTCATCGAATCCCAGGGGAAGCGCATCCTGGTCGACACGGGATATGGGGACAAGATGACCCCGCGGGTGCGTGAGATCCTGGGGCTGCGCCCGGACGACCGCGACCGCCTGGTGCGGTCGCTGGCCGAGGCGGGGTTCGGGGTGGACGATGTGGATATCGTGCTGAACACCCATCTCCACGCCGACCACTGCGGGGGGAATACCCGTCAGAGAGAAGACTCCGAGATGCCGGAGCCCACCTTCCCCAGAGCCGCCTACTGGATCCAGCGGCTGGAGCTGGCGGACGCCTCCTTTCCCAACGAGCGCACGCGCGGCACCTACTTCGCCGAGAACTTCCAGCCGCTCGCCCAGACGGGCCAGCTGCACGTCATCGACGGAGATGTGCAGGTCACCGACGAGGTGCGAACATGGGTCACCCCCGGCCACACACGCGCTCACCAATGCGTGATCATCGAGAGCCACGGTGAGGCCGCCATCTTTCTGGCCGACGCGATCTCGTGGGCCGTCCACCTGGAGCGGCTGGCGTGGGTGCCCGCTTATGACGTCGAGCCGCTGGTAAGCATCCAGACCAAGAAGCAGATCATCGCCTGGGCGATGCGCCATCGAGCCCGGCTGATCTTTCAACATGATCCTCGTGTGGATGTGGCGCATCTGGTCAAGTCGGGCGATCGATATCAGGTCGTCCCGCAGCCCGCGTGATCCTCTAGTCGGCCGGGGCCTCCCGGTTCGCCCACCACAGCACCCCTCCCCCCACCAGCGCCAGCAGAGCCAGCGCGATCAGCTTGTATATTCGCGGCCCCAGGACGAGCGCCAATATCCCAAACCCCGCGGAGAAGAGGTAGTACCCGGCCACGATCGCCCGGGGGGATAGCCCCCGATCCACCAGACGGAAGTGGAGATGGTCCCGGGCTCCCCGGGTCAGACGCCTTCCATGCCTCCAGCGGCGCCAGATCAGCCACGCGACATCCAGGATGGGCAATCCCATGACCAGCAGCACCGTGGCCACCTTGGCGCCGCTGATGATGCCCAGCGCGGCCAACGCGTATCCCAATACGTAGGCCCCCGCGCTTCCCATGAACACGCGGGCGGGGTAGAAGTTGAACGGAAGGAACCCCAGCGTGGCGCCCAGCAGGGCCAACGGCTGGAGCACAACGCTATACTGCCCCTCGCGATACATGTGGAGGGCCAGCAGCGCGCACAGGATGGCGGCCACGCCGGCCGCGAGCCCGTCCAACCCATCCAGCCAGTTCACCGTGTTCATCATCCCCATGAACCAGAAGACGGTCACCCCCCACACCAGCGGAGTGGGGAGCCCCTCCGGGCCGAAGAGCAGCCGATTGGTGAGCGGGTTGTTCACGTGCTTGATGTGGATGATGAACGCGATGGCGATCAGGCTGGCGATCAACTGGACGGCGAACTGGGGCAGAGGGCCAAACTCGTAACGATCGTCGACCAGCCCGGCCAGGAAGACGAAGGTGGTCCCCACGAGGAGGCCGGTCAGCCGGGTCATCTCCTTGGGATCCAGACGAGGGGGCAGCCACGCGTCCGGCAACAGGACGGACAGCAGGAGCGCGCCGACGAACGCCAAATACAGCGCGACCCCGCCCAGCCGGGAGACCGTCCCCCGATGCTGTCGGCGCCCCCCGGGACGATCCACGATATCCAGACGGTGCCCAATCCGATCGGCGATGGGGACGCTTAGCGCCGCCAGGGCCAGCGCGGCCACGAAGACGATCAGGTAGGCTGGGTACACGTTTCAGCCACCCTTCGCCGCCATGAGGGGAGAGACACGAGCGCAGGTTGATGAACGGCCGAGCGCCCACGCCGGGCGTGTTGCCGACATGGGCGCTTCGACGGTCGGATCAAGGGTATAAGCGGGTAAGCGTGCGTGGGTAGGCGATGGTCTCCCGCACATGCTCGATGCCGCAGATCCACGCCACCATGCGTTCGACGCCCAGGCCGAACCCTGAGTGAGGCACCGAGCCGTACTTGCGCAGGTCGATGTACCATTTATAGACGTCCTTGGGAAGCTGATGCTTCTCGATGGCCGCGATGAGTTTCTCCAGATCGCTCATGCGCTCCGACCCGCCCGTGATCTCGCCATACCCCTCAGGGGCCAGGAGATCTACGCTACGGCACACCTCGGGGCGATCCGGCTCCGGCTCCATGTAGAACGCCTTGGCCTCCGTCGGGTAATGATGGACGAACACCGGGCGGTCGAACTGCATGGCGATGAACGTCTCGTGCGGAGCGCCGAAATCGTCGCCCCACGTGATCGGGGGCAGCGGCTCGTCGCTCGGAGGCACCACCTGTCCCTTGGCCGCAGCCTCGTTGATCATCTCCACGGCCTCATCATAGGAGATGCGGGGGAAAGGAGGCTGCACGTTCTCCAGGGAGGACAGGTCACGCTGTAGAACCTTCAGTTCATTTGCCCGATTCCGCAGCACCCTCTGGATCACGTCGCTGATGAGCTGCTCCTCGATCTCCATCAGCTCATCGAGCTGGCAGAAGGCGATCTCCGGCTCCACCATCCAGAACTCCTGGAGGTGTCGGCGGGTCTTCGACTTCTCCGCCCGAAACGTGGGCCCAAAACAGTATACCTTGCCGAACGCGAAGATATTGGCCTCGTTGTAGAGCTGTCCCGATTGGGTCAGGAACGCCGGCGTCCCATGATAGTCGGTGGGGAAGAGCGTGCTGGTCCCCTCCACCGCGGCCGGGGTGAGGATCGGCGTATCCACCAGCAGGAAACCATGGTCGTCCAGCCAGTTTCGGATGGCCTTGATGATCTCCGCCCGGACGCGCAGGATGGCCCACTGACGGCTAGAGCGAATCCACAGATGTCGGTGATCCAAAAGGAACTCAACACCGTGCTCCTTGGGCGCGATCGGGTAATCCTGAGCGAACTGGATCACCTCCAGATCCTGGACGTCCAGCTCGTAGCCGCCCGGAACCCCCGGCGCCCGATCGTCCTGGCGTACGGTGCCGGTGACGATCAGCGATGACTCCTGTGTCAGCTTTCGGGCGTTCTGGAACGCCTCCGGGCTCACGTTCCGCTTGAAGACGACAGCCTGGGCGATGCCCGTGCCATCCCGTACCTGGAGGAATTGCAGCCGGCCCTTGTCCGTCCTATGGTACAGCCAGCCGCGCAGGACGACCTCCTCCCCCACATGCTGAGCGATGTCCTCGATTCGTATGATCTTAGCCACGGAATCCCCCTATTCCTGCGGTGTCAAAGCGGCCTCGGGCCGCTTTGCAGGCAATCGCGTGATGCGCACCCTCTCGATCTTAGGGCCCTTCATCTCCAGAATGGTGAAGCTAAGGTCCCGCCAGCGGACTTCCTCGCCCTCCTGCGGGATACGTCGCAGCAGATACAACAGGAATCCGGCCAAGGTCTCGTAATCCGGCGATTCCGGCAACTGCAACCCCAGCTCAGCGTTCACCTCGTCGACCCGAAGCATGGCGTCCACCTCGAAGGTCCCCTGGCCGAGCGCCTCCACCTCGGGCTCCTCCTGAACCCACTCGTCGCTCACCCGGCCGACGATCTCCTCCGCCAGCTCCTCGATGGTGACCAATCCGGCCGTCCCCCCGTACTCGTCGATGACGATGGCCATCTGGGTCCGGGTGCGACGCATCTCCTGGAACAGATCCCCGACCCGGCGACTCTCCGGCACCATCAACACCGGCCGGATCAGCCCCAGCTCCGCCAGCGGCCGCGATCGGGGCACCTCCTGGTGGGACATGAGCATCAACACGTCCTTAATGGAAATCAACCCCACGACGTGATCCAGATCGCCGTCATACACCGGGAACCGGGAGTGCTGATGTTGGGTGAAGGTGGACAGCAGATCGCTCAATGTGGCCGTGCGCTCGATGGCAACGATCTCCGTGCGCGGGATCATGACCTCCCGCACGTAGCGATCGCTGAATTCGAACACCCGCACCAACATCTCCTCCTCTTCCTCCTCCAGGATGCCGCTCTCCTGGGACTCCCGGACGAGGATCTTCAGTTCGTCCACGGTGTATACGCCATGCTGTGAGGTCACCCCCGCAACCCCCAACAGCCGCAGCACGGCGGCCGTCGACTGATCCAGCGCCCAGATAAAGGGGCGGAAGACGATGTAGAAGACGTTGAGGGGCGGCGCGACCCACATGGCGGTCTGCTCGGGATAGCGAATGGCCAGGATCTTGGGGGCCTGCTCCCCCAAGACGATGTGCAGAGACGTGACCAGGGTAAAGGAGGTGATGGTGCCGACGGTCAAGGCGGCGGTCTCACTCCACCGCCCCAGGAGCGCCTGAAGCGGCGGCTCGATCAAGGCCGCAATGGTGACATCCCCAATCCACCCCAACGCAAGAGAGGCCATGGTGATCCCCAGCTGGGCGGCCGCGATGTAGGCATCGGTATGTTCCATCATATGCTTGACCAGCCGGGCGGAGCGTTGCCCCTGGGCGATCATCTGGTCTATGCGCGCACGTCGTGAGGTGACCAGGGCAAACTCGACCATGACGAAGAAGCCGTTCGCGGCCACCAACGCCATCACGGCCAACAAACGGGTCAGGATAAAGCCTGCCGTTACCGCATGCGTCTCCATCAGTTCACAATCGCCTTGACCTCAACGGACGCCCCGGAGCGCCCGCATCCAGGTCACTCATCAAAGAGGAAAGTGGGCTCGCTATAGAACCGGATGGCGTTGGCCGCCATTCGTTCCAACAGCCAGTCATGCAGCCAGGCGCGCTTCTGCTCCAGAGGCCAATCCGCCTCCAAGACCGACAAGGGGATATTGATCCGCAACGCCCGATTGGGGATGATATGCCGGGTGATGCCGCTGGGCACCTTCTCCCCCTCCCGGGCCAGCGCGATGATATCCGCCGGGCGATAACGAGGGAAGACGACCAGGGCGGTGATGTCCGGGTAGTATGGGGCCTGCTTCTCATAGACGTCGTTGGAGGCCCGGTAGATATTGGCCCGTCCCTTGTACGCCCTGACCAGGTCATTGAGCAGGCGGATATCGGCCAGCCGATCCCGATCGCCGTCGCCCACCCGGTAGACGGTATCTTCAAAGACGATATAGGCGGCCGCATCGCCGACCGCCAGAGCCTGACGGGCCTCATGCAACGTGGAAGGGATCAGCCTCAGACCGGTCACCTCCTCCAGCGCGGCCATGAACGCCTGGCGGGACATCCCCGTGACGACGTGGTACCACGTATGCAGCTCCACCCCCGGATCATCGTAGCTGACTACCTGAGCCACCACGTGCGGGATCCCCAACGCGCGTAACGCCAGCGTCCGATTGGCGCCGTCCAACACCACGAAGCGATCGGACAGGGGGATCGGGGCCACGACCGGAGGGTTCTTCAGCCTTCCATCCTCCCGCAGCTTCCGCTGCAGGCTCTCGACCCGGCGGGGATCACCGTGCTCGTGCAGCACCAGATCGGCCACCGGCAGCATCTGCAGGTCAGGCAGAGTCGTGCTATCGCGCAGCATAACCTCCTCAATCGGCCGTGCTCATGGGTCCCGCGATCTCTCTGGCCACGCTAGAACTTCTCGTAGTGGACACGAGAGGGGTCAAACTGGGTGCGCGGCGGCCTTGACTCGGCCGGATGCCCGATGGCGATCAGGTTCAGGGGCGTGATCTCCTCCGGGATGCCGAGGACATCGCGCACGTGAGCCTCGCGCTCCGGCTTGGGATGGACCCCAATCCACACAGATCCCAACCCCAAGGCCGCGGCGGCCAGGAGGATGTTCTCCGTAGCAGCGCTAGTGTCCTGCACCCAATACTCAGATAACGCCGGTTCCCCGCACACGATGATTCCCAGCGGAGCGCGAGTCAAAGGGCTCGCGAACGTGTGGGTGCCGGCCAATCGATCCAACGTGTCCCGATCGCGCACCACGATGAAATGCCATGGCTTCGTATTGCGTGCCGACGGAGCCGCCATCGCAGCCTCCAACAGCGCCTGTACATCGGCGTCGCTCACCGGCTCCGAGGTGAATTCACGGATACTACGTCGAACGAAGATGAAGCGCAACCGCTCATCCATTCGTCTTCGCCTCCTCAAAGGGGGGTTCCTTTCTATCAGCCCTCCATGCCTATGGCGAACATGCTCTCCAGATCATGGCGGGAATACACGCGGAACGCGATGAGGGTCTCCGATCGGATGATGCCCGGCACGCCGCGAATGCGCTCGGTGACCAGATCCGCCAGATCCTCGTTGTCCTTGACGCGGATAATCGCCGCCAAGTCATACCGTCCCGCAATGGAGTAGACCTCGCTCACCCCATCCATGTCCGCCAGCTGCTCGGCGACATCGTTCACCTTATCGCGCTCCACCGTCAAAAGAGAGATCGCGGTGACCATCCGTCCACCTCCGTGTCCACGTGCATTCTTTTGGCCTTCGATTGTTATAATACCAAACCAGGGCAACTACGCAAGTGAGAAGGTGGCGCGTCCTTCGGCACCCTATTCGCATCAACTGAACAGCATGGGCGAGGCCCCCGCCTGTCGCTTTTTCCCTCCACGGGCGGTCGCACCTGAAAGGGGAGGTGCGGAAAAGCTCCTCCGAGCCACCCCAGAGATGCGGGACCACGCTTCCGTATTGCTTAACTTGATACCAATGGGGCGCGTCCTTCGGCAGCCCTTCTCCCGAGTCTGGGAGAGAGGGGCTCATATGAGCGTTTTCCCAAACAAAGCGAGGGAGGCCTCCCATGTGGAGGCCCCCCTCGCCCCTCCATGCCGACAACAGGCGCTATCCCTTCAGGAACTCGTCGATGACAGATTTGCTGATGCGGATCTGACTGCCGATGCGGCGGGCCTTCAGCTCACCGCTCTCGATCAAAGCCATCACGTCCTCTTCAGACACGCGCAGGTAGGCGGCGGCCTCGGCCGGGGTCATCACCTCAGGGGCACCGCTTGGCTGCGCCCCCGCTCCCCGCGATGCCTCCTGTTCCAGCTGCTGGCGGGTCTGCGAGCTCATCGCCTGCGTGATCGCCTGGGCCATGGCGGCGCCCAGCCCGACCCCGGCGCCCAGCCCCATGCCCGCGCTGGCCATACCGCCTCCGGCGCCCTCGTTCGCGGCCGCGTCGCGCATCGCCCGGGCCGCCTGGAACTGCAGATACCGCTGCATATCACCGATGGCGCCCATGCTGGCCCGCTCATCGATCGCCTTGGCCGTCTCCTCGGTGGGGCTGATGGAGTTCACGTAGAACTGCTTCAGGGTGAGCCCCAGCTGCGCGAAGGCGTCCTGGATCTTGGCCTTGACGGCCGCCCCCATCTCATCGAAGTACGCGGGCAGGTCAAACAGCCCCTTTCCGCTCTCCCCCAACAGATCGGTCAGATTCGAGATGATGATGCCGCGCAGGAAGTCCTCGATCTGGCTGGTCTGGTAGATCCCCTGCGTGCCAACGATCTTGGTCACGAACATCTGCGGATCGTTGACCTGCATGGAATACGTGCCGAAGGCGCGCAGGCGCACCAGCCCCAGATCCGGGTCACGCAGGGCGATGGGCTCCGGCGTCCCCCATTTCATGTCCAGGAACTCCCGCATGTTGACGAAGTACACCTCCGCGGTGAAAGGGCTTCGCCCGTCAAAGGCAGCTCCCAGCAGGTTGATGAGCAGGGGAATGTTCGCCGTGGTAATGGTGTGACGGCCGGGTCCGAACGTATCCAGCGCCTTCCCATCCCGATAGAACACGGCCGTCTGGCTTTCACGCACGATCACCTGGGAGCCAATACGGAAGTCCCCCGCCCCGACCTCCGGCACACGCACGACGATGTCGCGTTCCCGCTGATCGGGGGCTTCGATTACGTCAAAGATCCTCGGCATCTCGTCGCCTCCTTTCCCTACCCATGGTCGCTACACAGACGCTCATTGCACGGCGTCTCGCATGGCGTCGCGCCGGCGACGCCATTGCTGATTCAGATCAGAGAGCAGTTGAATCAGATCGCGGACGGCCTGGGGAATGTTCTCCCGATCCTCAATCGCCTGCTCCACAGCGTCCACCTTCGCCTGCAACTCCTCCACACGGCGCACCATCTCCTGATCGAACCGGGCGAGGGCCTCCAACTCGGCCTCTCGCACCTTGCTGGCGTCGAAGAACCCGGCATATCCATACGCCGCCGACCGCACCCGGTCGATGAG